>NZ_JBHUYJ010000091.1:0-32946 GCF_042668715.1 Streptomyces sp. NPDC057271 | reverse complement strand
GTGGGAGGGGGTGGGGACCTTGCCCCCACGCGGTTGTTGTGTTGTTTTTTTTTCGGGGGGGGGGGCCCCCCCCCCCCCCCCCCCCCCCCCCCCCTTCCGTATGACACGATGCCTGCATGTCCACCGCGCTGAACGATCTCTCCCGATACCCGATCGTGCAGGCCCCCATGGCGGGTGGCGCGTCCTGCCCGGAGCTCGTCGGAGCCGTGTGCGCCGCCGGCGGGCTGGGGTTCCTCGCCGGGGGGTACAAGACCGCCGACGGGCTGTACCGGGAGATCAAGCAGGTGCGCGGGCTGACCGGGGGGCCCTTCGGCGTCAACCTCTTCATGCCGCCCGGCGGGCAGCCCGCCGACCCGGCCGCCGTCGAGGTGTACCGGCACCAGCTCGCCGGGGAGGTCACCTGGTACGAGACGGCCCTCGGCGACCCAGACAACGGGCGCGACGACGCGTACGACGCCAAGCTCGCGATCCTGCTCGAAGACCCGGTCCCCGTGGTCTCGTTCACCTTCGGCTGCCCCGACCGGGACACGTTCGACGCCTTCGCCCGTGCCGGTACGTACACGATCGTCACCGTCACCTCCGCCGACGAGGCCCAGGCGGCCCAGCGTGCCGGGGCCGACGCCGTCTGCGTGCAGGGCGTGGAGGCCGGAGGGCACCAGGGCACGCACCGCGACGACCCGGACGCCGCGCTCGCGGGGACCGGGCTCCTCACGCTCGTCACCCAGGTGCGGGAGGCCGTGCAGCTGCCGATCGTCGCGGCCGGCGGGATCATGCGCGGCGCGCAGATCGCCGCGGTCCTCGCCGCCGGTGCCGACGCCGCCCAGCTCGGCACCGCGTTCCTCGTGTGCCCCGAGTCGGGCGCGCACGCGCTGCACAAGCAGGCCCTGACCAACCCCCTCTTCGTCCGCACCGAGCTGACCCGGGCCTTCTCCGGCCGTCCGGCCCGCGGGCTCGTCAACCGCTTCATGCGCGAGCACGGACCGTACGCCCCCGCCGCCTATCCCGAGGTCCACCACCTCACCGCCCCCGTCCGCAAGGCCGCCGTCACCGCGGGCGACGCGCAGGGCATGGCCCTGTGGGCCGGCCAGGGGCACCGGCTGGCCCGCGAACTCCCCGCGGGCCGGCTCGTGGAGGTGCTGGCCGCCGAACTCGACACCGCACTCACCGCGCAGGCCCACAGGAGCAACGCCTCATGACCGCACCCGTCTTCGTCGTCGAGGCCGTCCCCGGCAACGGCCCCTTCCTCCTCGACGGCCCCGAGGGCCGTCACGCCGTCTCCGTGAAGCGGCTGCGCGCCGGTGAGGACGTCGTCCTCACCGACGGGCGGGGTACCTGGGCCGAATGCGTGGTACTCGGCGCCGAGGGCAAGGACCAGCTGACCGTCCAGGTCTCCGGCAGGTACGAGGAGGCCGCGCCCGCGCCCCGTATCACCGTCGTCCAGGCACTGCCCAAGGGCGACCGGGGCGAACTGGCCGTCGAGATCATGACGGAGACCGGGGTCGACGCGATCGTGCCGTGGGCCGCGTCCCGCTGCATCACCCAGTGGAAGGGCGACCGCGGGCTCAAGGCCCTCGCCAAGTGGCGGGCCACCGCGCGCGAGGCCGGCAAGCAGTCCCGTCGTACGCGCTTCCCCGAGGTCACCGACGCGATGACCACCAAGCAGGTCGCGGCGCTCCTCGCGGGCGCCGACCTCGCCGCCGTGCTGCACGAGGACCGGGACCACCCGAGCGGCGCGCTCGCCGACGCCGAACTGCCCGCCGAGGGTGAGATCGTGCTCGTCGTCGGACCCGAAGGGGGCGTGGCCCCGGAGGAGTTGGCCGTCTTCGAGGCGGCGGGTGCGAAGCCGTACCGACTGGGCCGCAGCGTGCTCCGCACCTCCACCGCCGGTACGGCGGCCACGGCGCTGCTCCTCGGCCGCACGGGCCGCTGGAGCTAGGGCCTGTCCTTCGGAGCGCGCGAGCAGGGGACCACCCCATGCCGCCGCTCCCTGATCCGGCCTGATCCGTCGGACAGGCCCTCATCGGCCACGTTCGCCCGCTCCTGGCGGCCCGCCGTCACCAGCGCGTCGAAGAGGGGCCAGCCGTCCGTCTCGTGCAGGCCGTGGGCCGTCGGGAGGAGGGCGCGCGCCGTGGCCTCGTCGAGGAAACGGCGTACCACCCCGGGCTCGTTGAGGTTGAGGTGGCCGTCCCCGGTGTCCGCGACCTGGCCCGCGCCCATGTACCCGCCCCGCGTCACACGGCCCGGGCCCTCCTGGAAGACCAGGCGCAGTTGGGCGTGCGGGGTGTCGGCGCGGCGCAGCGTCAGCAGTTCCCGGCAGGGCGGGTGCAGGTGCCCGACCGACCAGAGCCAGACCGTCCCGTCCACCGTCAGCCTGCGCGGTACGCGTTCTCGTCGCCCCATGCGCCCACGGTAGGCGGGCAACCCGGTGGTGCGGCAACCGGGATTCAGGGAACCCGGTGGGCGCGTGGGGCGGGCCGGTTCATAGGGTGACCGCATGTCCGACGAGTCTCCTCTGATCCGTAGTCTGCGCGCCGCGGTCGCCGCCGCGCCCGAAGACGTGCCCCTGCGGCTCCACTTCGCCGAACTGCTCCTCGCCGAGGGGCGCGGCGACGAGGCCGTCACCGAGGCCGCCGTCGCGCTCCAGCGCGCGCCGGGTGACGAGGCGGCGCGTGCGCTGATGCTCCGCGCGATGGGCCTGCCCGCCGCGCCCGCTTCGGCCCCGGCTACCGCATCGGCCCCGGAGGGCCCCGCGGCCCCGGCAGGCCCCGGGGGTCCCGCTGCCCCGGCAGCCCCTCCGGCCGCTGCGGCCCCTCCGGTCGCCGCCGCCCCGGTGGCCCCGGTGACTCCGGCAGGCGCCGCAGCCCCCGAGGACCCCGCAGCCCCCGCAGCCCCCGCTGCCCCCGCCGCCCCCGCCGCCCCTGCGGCCGATGCCGCCCCCGGCCGGTCTTCCTCCTTCGACTGGGACGCGGCCGAGCAGGAGGTCGGGGACCTCGTCGGGCCGCGGTTCGTCGAGAGCGCGAGCGGTGGCGCCACCGGCGGTGACCTGGAGCAGCCGCTCACCTCCGACGGCGGCGGAGACCCCGGGGACGCCTCGGCCTGGGACGTCGACGCCCCCGGCTCCGTACGCCTCGCCGACGTCGGCGGCATGCAGGAGGTCAAGGACCGCCTGGAGGCCGCCTTCCTCGCCCCCATGCGCAACCCCGAACTCCGCAAGCTGTACGGCAAGTCCCTGCGCGGCGGCCTGCTCCTCTACGGGCCGCCCGGCTGCGGCAAGACCTTCATCGCCCGCGCCGTCGCCGGCGAACTCGGCGCGAGCTTCATGTCGATCTCGCTCTCCGACATCCTCGACATGTACATCGGCACGTCCGAGAAGAACGTCCACGACATCTTCGAGACCGCCCGCGCCCAGGCCCCCTGTGTCGTCTTCCTCGACGAGCTGGACGCCCTCGGCGCCAAGCGCTCCCGTACCCACCACAGCGGGCTGCGCAACGTCGTCAACCAGCTCCTCACCGAGCTCGACGGCGTCGACGGGGCCGAGAACGAGGGCGTCTTCGTCCTCGCCGCCACCAACGTCCCCTGGGACGTGGACCTCGCGCTGCGCCGCCCCGGCCGCCTCGACCGGACCCTGCTCGTGCTGCCGCCCGACGCTCCGGCCCGCGAGGCGATCCTCCGCTACCACCTGCGCGAGCGCCCCATCGAGTCGGTCGACCTCGGCAAGCTCGTCAGGGTCACCGAGGACTTCTCCGGCGCCGACCTCGCCCATCTCTGCGAGACGGCCGCCGAGTCCGCCCTCCTCGACTCCGCCCGCACCGGAACCGTACGCATGATCAACATGAAGGACCTGCTGGGTGCGGCGAAGCAGCTCAAGCCGTCGAGCGAGTCCTGGTTCGCCTCCGCCCGCAACGTGGCGATGTTCGCCAACGACGGCGGGATGTACGACGACCTGGTCGCCTATCTGAAGAAGAAGCGGAAGCTGTGAGCGTGAAGCACCCGCAGTTCGAACAGGCTGAACTGCTGTACGGCATGGGCCGGTACGGCGAGAGCCGGGAACGGGTCGCCCGGTGCATCGCCGAGGCACCCGACGACCACCACGCCCTGGTGCTGCTCGCGCGCTGCCTCATCGCCGAGGAGCGGCCCGCCGAGGGCCTCGCCGCCGCCGACGCGGCGCTGACCCACGCACCCGACTTCGCCTACGGGCACTACATCCGCGGCGTCGCGCTGCGCCGGGCGGGGCGGCCCCACGACGCCGAGGAGGCGATGCGGGAGACCATCCGTCTCGACCCGCACTACTGGGCGCCGCGTGCCGTGCGCGCCGAGCTGATGCCCTTCGTGAGAGACCGGTTCCCCGGAGGCGACGCGGCGGCGGTCGTCGAAGGGCTCGCGGAGGCACAGGAGGCCGTCCGGCTCGGACCGGACGAGCCCCGCGCGTGGGAGGCCCTGTACAAGCTCGCACTCTTCAACCGGCGCCCCGACCTCGCCGACGAGGCCGTCCGGCAGCTGCTGCGCATCGATCCCACCAACACCCTCGCCGTGACGATGGCCACCGAGGACGAGGCCGCCAAGCCCGGCACCTCCGTCGCGCAGGCCGCCGACCTGTACGCCGGCGGTCTCGCCGCCGCCCCCGACTCCAACTGGCTGCGCAGGGACCTCGACAGGGCCGTCTACCGGATGCTGCGGGGGACCCGCTGGCTCGCGCTGCTCTGCCTGGTCATGGCGGGTGTCACCCTCGACATCTTCCCGACGGACGGCGAGGAGCCGAAGGAACTCCCCGTCGACCTCGGCACCCGGCTCTGGGCGCTCGCGCTGATGGCGGCGGTGTGGGGCTTCGGCGCCCTGCGCCGCTACCGGCGGATGCGCACCGGCGCCCAGCTCACCGTACGCGCGCTCGTGCGGCGGCTGTTCTGGCCCCGGGTCGTCCTCGCGCAGGCCACCCTCGCGACGCTCTGCGCCCTGGTGATGCTCCTCGCGCCGTGGACCGACCGCACGATCCCCCAGGTCCTGTTCTGGGTGGGACTCGTACCGAACCTGCTCAGCATCACCCATGACCGGAACAAGGTCTGATGAACCCCACCCTGGACAGGGCCGATGCCCTCTTCGACGTGGGACGGTACGAGCAGGCCGCCGCCCTCGCGGCGCAGCATCTGGCCACCGACCCGCAGGACGCCGCCGCGCTGGTCCTGCTGGCCCGCTGCCGGCACCGGCTGGGCCGCGAAGAGGAGGCCTTCGATTCGGTCGAGGCGGCCCTGCTCGCCGAACCGGACTCGCTGCCGGCCTGGCTGATGCGCACCCATGTACTGCTCGCGCTGAAGCAGTACGAGGAGGCGGAACGGTCCGCCCGGTATGCCGTCGAACTCGCGCCGCAGTACTGGGGCAGCCACTACGCCCTCGGCACCGTCCTCGACCGGTCCGTCCGCGTCGAGCGCCGGCGCGAGGCGTACGAAGCGGCCCGGACCGCCGTCGCGCTCGCCCCCGAGGAGAGCGACGCGCACTTCCTCGTCGGCCTCACCGCCCAGCGCACCGGCAACCACCGCGTCGCCCGGCAGGCCTACGAGACGGCGCTGCGCCTCGATCCGGAGAGCAGCGAGGCGCACAACAACCTCTCCCTGCTGCATCTGCGCCGCCGCTGGTTCCGCCCGGGGGCGTGGACGAAGGCCGCCGAGGGCTTCGTCGAGTCGGCGGCGCTTGACATACACGACCGCCAGGCCCGCTACAACCTGGAGACCATGGCCTGGGGCACCGCCGCGGGAGCCCGCTGGGTGGCCCTGGCAGGCTTCCTCGCCACCGCCTTCGGCACCGCGCCGCTCCGCACCGGCGGGTCGGGGGGCGACGCCCTGGTTCCCTACCTGATCGGCGCGGTCCTCCTCGTCGGCGGCTGGGCGGGCTGGGCGCTGTGGATCACCCGGCGCGTACCGCCGCGGCTGCGCCGCCCGCTGCTCCTCGTGGCGCGAAGCAGCCGGCCCGTGCTCGCCATGGCGATCGCCGTCGGACTGCTCGGGCTCCACTCGGCGGTGTCGACGGCCATGGTGACGCTCGACGCGTCCGTCGTCGGTGGACTCGGCTATCCGCTGTTCTGGATCCTGATCATCACCTACTGGGTCAGTCGCTCCGCCCTGCGGCGTCGCGCCCCCGGACCCGAGCGCGGTCGGTGACGCGGCCGATACGATGCCGGAGTATCTGATCTTCCGAGGCGAGGAGGCCCGGGCCATGGCCGGAGAGCCGCAGAGCGACTGCCTGTTCTGCAAGATCGCGGACGGGGAGGTTCCGGCGACGATCGTGCGCGAGACGGAGACCACCCTCGCCTTCCGGGACATCAACCCGCAGGCGCCGACGCACGTCCTCGTCATCCCGCGCGTCCACTACCCCGACGCCGCCAGCCTCGCCGCCGCCGCGCCGGCCATCGCCGCGGACGTGCTGCGCGAGGCCGGCGAGATCGCCGCGCAGGAGAAGGTCGACGGCACCGGCTTCCGCATCATCTTCAACACCGGGGCCGGCGCGGGCCAGACCGTCTTCCACGCCCACGCGCACGTCCTCGGCGGCCGCGGCCTCAACTGGCCCCCCGGATAAGACGTGTCCGTACGTGAACTCGTCGTGCTCGGGACCGCCAGCCAGGTCCCGACCCGGCACCGCAACCACAACGGCTATCTGCTGCGCTGGGACGGCCAGGGCATCCTGTTCGATCCCGGCGAGGGCACCCAGCGCCAGATGCTCCGGGCCGGGGTCGCCGCGCACGACATCGACCGGATCTGCGTCACGCACTTCCACGGCGACCACTCGCTCGGTCTGGCCGGGGTGATCCAGCGGATCAACCTCGACCAGGTCCCGCACCCGGTCGCCGCGCACTATCCGGCGAGCGGGCAGCGGTTCTTCGAGCGGCTGCGGTACGCGACGGCCTACCGCGAGACGGTGAAGCTGACGGAGGCCCCGGTGGCCGCCGACGGGCCCCTCGCGGTGACCGACTCGTACACCCTCGACGCGTACCTGCTCTCGCACCCGATGGAGTCGTACGGCTACCGGATCACGGAGCCCGACGGGCGCCGCATCCTGCCCGAGCGGCTCGCCGCGCACGGCATCAAGGGCCCGGACGTCGGCCGGATCCAGCGCGAGGGCGTCCTGGACGGCGTGACGCTGGACGAGGTCAGCGAGGTCCGGCGCGGGCAGCGGTTCGCGTTCGTCATGGACACCCGGCTCTGTGACGGCGTGCACGCGCTCGCCGAGGGCGCCGACATGCTCGTCATCGAGTCGACCTTCCTCGACGAGGACGTCCGGCTCGCCACCGACCACGGCCATCTGACGGCCGGACAGGCCGCCGCCGTCGCGCGCGAGGCGGGGGTGCGGCACCTCGTCCTGACCCACTTCTCGCAGCGGTACGGCGATCCCGCCGAGTTCGAACGGCAGGCGCGCGCGGCCGGGTTCGACGGCGAGCTGAGCATCGCCCAGGACCTCATGAGGGTCCCCCTACCGAAAAGATAGATGCATGCCCCTCCCCAAGGCCGAACTCCACCTCCACATCGAAGGCACCCTCGAACCCGAGCTGGCGTTCGCGCTCGCCGCGCGCAACGGCGTCACCCTGCCGTACGCGGACACCGAGGAGCTGCGCAAGGCGTACCTCTTCAGCGATCTGCAGTCCTTCCTCGACCTGTACTACGGGCTGATGGCCGTGCTCCACACGGCCGAGGACTTCACCGAGCTGGCCGACGCGTATCTGGCGCGGGCCGCGGCGCAGGGGGTGCGGCACGCCGAGATCTTCTTCGACCCACAGGCGCACACCGCTCGCGGGATCCCGATCGGCACCGTGATCGAGGGCCTGGCCCGCGCGCTCGACGGGGCTGAGGAGCGGCACGGTGTCTCGACGCGGTTGATCATGTGCTTCCTGCGAGACGAGTCCGCGGAGTCGGCGATGGCGACGCTGGAGGCCGCGCGGCCGTATCTGCACCGGATCACGGGCGTCGGCCTGGACTCGGCGGAGGTGGGCCATCCGCCGTCGAAGTTCCGCGAGGTGTTCGCGGCTGCGGAGGCGCTCGGTCTGCGCAAGGTCGCCCACGCGGGCGAGGAGGGCCCGCCGGCGTACATCCGGGAGGCGCTGGACGTCCTCGGCGTGGAGCGGATCGACCACGGTCTGCGCTGCATGGAGGACCCGGAGCTGGTGTCACGCCTCGTGCGGGAGCGGGTGCCGCTCACGCTCTGCCCGCTGTCGAACGTACGCCTGCGGGCGATCGACGTCCTGGAGGACCACCCCCTGGCCTCGATGCTGGGCGCGGGTCTGATGGCTACGGTCAACTCGGACGACCCGGCGTACTTCGGCGGCTACGTGGGCGACACGTTCGACGCGGTGCGGGGTGCGCTGGGGCTGGACCGGGAGCAGCTGCGGACGCTCGCCCGCAACTCCTTCGAGGCGTCGTTCCTGGACGACGACGAGGACCGCAGGGCGCGGTACGTGGCCGAGGTCGAGGCGTACGACTTCGACGCGGAGTGAGGCGTACGGGGTGAGGCGTACAGGGTGAGGCCTGCGGAGTGAGGCCTGCGGCCTGGAACGGAGGCGCGCCGGGCGACGGCCCCGCGCCCGCCCGGCCGCGTCCCACGAGGCGGAAGGCGTGGCTCTGGCCGACGCCGCGGTGACAGTCCCGGCCATGGGCGGACGGCCGCGCCGTTCGCCCGGCTCCAGTCCGCGACGGACCCGCGGGAGCGGGTCGGGCGGGTCCCACCGTGGGTCTAACCGCGGTCGCCCGGGCGGGCCAGACGGAAGGACCGGCGGTCTGCGCGGCGGCGGGCGGGGACCGGGATCTCGGTGACCTCCTGCTCGGGCGCGCCCATCTGCGGCACCGGGCCCGTCGCGGCGGTCGTCGTGCCCGCGAGCACCGCCGCCGGGGCGCCGCCGCGACGGCGCACGGAGCCGGGGACCAGCGGGCGGCCGGAGGTGTGCAGTGCGACCGCCGTCATCGGGACCGCGACCAGCAGGAGCAGGACGCACAGGACCAGGCCCATGCCCGGGTATCCGGCCTGCTCGGACAGGACGCTGCCGGTGACCGGGCCGCAGGCCGCGCCCAGGGCGGACGCCGAGCCCACCAGCACGGCCCAGCGGCCGCGCGGGTCCAGGGATGCGGCGAGACCGAGCAGATACGACAGGACCACCGGGTAGAGGATGTTCCAGAGGATCTCGCCGGTCGCGAAGGCGGCCAGGTTCTCCGCACGCGAGCTGACCAGTACGCACCCGGCGATGATCGCCGTGCCCGCCCCGACCGGCGCGGCCCGGCCGATCCGCGAGCCGAGCGCCCCCGCGGCGGTGACGCCGGCGAGCCCGGCCCCCAGCGCCACCGCGAAGACGGCGCCGACGGTCACCTCGCTCAGCCCGGCCTGGGTGAGTCCGATCCGGCCGCTCACACCCCACAGGGCGTTCTGCGCCATGGACCAGCACAGGATCGCCCCGGCGAGGACGAGACCGGAGCGCCGGTGGGGGAGCGGGGATCCCCCGCCCCGGCCCGGCCCCGGGGCCGGGCGTCCCGCCCCTCCCGCCAGGCCGCCCATGCCGCCCGCCAGGCCGCGCGTCAGCGGCCAGACCAGCGCCGCCGCCATGGCGATGGACGCGAACGCCAGCGCGTGGCCGCCGCCGAGGTGGGGGAGTGAGAGATAGAGCGCGCCGGCCGTCGCCGAGACCGAGAGCAGGCCGAGCGTCGAGGCCCGGTGCGGGTCCCGCTGGGCCGCGATACCCGACGCGGCCACCGCCAGGGTCGTACCGGAGCCGAAGCCGCCCACCACCGCGCCGCCGACCACCTGCGGAACGCTCGTGGTCAGCGCCGCCGAGCCGTAGCCGACGATCATGGCGAGGAGGCCGATGCGGGCCGCCCGGCGCGGGCCGAGCCGTTCCACGCGCGCGGCCAGCGTGAAGCCGGCCGAGGCGGAGGAGAGAAGCAGCACCGAGCCGACCAGGCCCGCCTGGGCCGGGGTGAGGCCGAGCCCGGCGGAGAGTCTGCCGACGACGGTCGGGAGCAGGTAGGGAGCGAGATAACCGACCGTGAACAGGGCGACAAGGGGCCCCAGGGCACGCGGGCGCGACGACATGGGTGTTCCAGGGAACGGGGAGGTAGAGGAGGGGCGCCCGGTGTTGCACGGGTTCGCGGGACATATCTATCAAGCGGGCGGGGCTCGCAGAAGCCCGAAAGGGAGGGAAACCCCGCATTCAGGGTGTGATCTGGGTCACTATGGGTTTGGGGTCTGATTCCCCGGGTAGGCGCGCCCGTTTTTTCATCTCGCCGCACCCGTCACTCGGGCCCCGTCGGGCACACTTGACCTGATCCGCACCACGTTCGGGGAGCCTGCCGTGACCACAGCAAGGGGAGACCAGCAACGCGACGCGGGAGTCGACCCGTTGGTGCGTCTGCGCGAGCCCACCGACCCCGCCTGTGACGTCTTCCTCACCGGCACGGTCTTCCTCGACATCATCTTCACCGGCCTCGACTGCGCACCCGTGCGCGGCACCGAGTCCTGGGCCAGGGGTATGGGCTCCAGCCCCGGCGGCGTCGCCAACATGGCCACCGCCCTCGCCCGCCTCGGCCTGCGCACCTCGCTCGCCGCCGCCTTCGGGGACGACCACTACGGCGAGTACTGCTGGGACGCCCTGGAGCAGGGCGAGGGCATCGACCTCTCGCTCTCCCGCACCGTGCCCGGCTGGCACTCCCCGGTCACCGTCTCCATGGCGTACGAGGGCGAGCGCACGATGGTCTCCCACGGTCACGAGGCCCCGCCCCTGGACGGCGCCCTGCCCGCCTACCCGCCGCACGCCCGGGCCGCCGTCGCCTCGCTCGCACCGGGCCGCGAGGAGGAGTGGGTCGCCCAGGCCGCGCGGGGCGGCGCGCGGGTCTTCGCCGACGTCGGCTGGGACGATACCGGCCGCTGGGACCTCAACGGCCTGACCGACCTGGAGCACTGCGAGGCCTTCCTGCCCAACGCCCAGGAGGCCATGCGCTACACCCGCACCGACTGCCCGAGGGCCGCCGCCCGCGCGCTCGCCGACAAGGTCCGCTACGCCGTGGTCACCCTCGGCGCGGAGGGCGCGTACGCGGTCGACGGCGCCACCGGCGAGACCGCGGAGGTGCCGGCCATCGAGGTCTCCGCCCTCGACCCGACCGGCGCCGGCGACGTCTTCGTCGCAGGTTTCGTCACCGGCACGCTCGCGGACTGGCCCCTCGCCGACCGGCTGGCCTTCGCCGGGCTGATCGCCGCGCTCTCCGTCCAGGAGTTCGGCGGCTCGCTCTCCGCGCCCGGCTGGGGGGAGGTCGCCACCTGGTGGGAGCACGTCCAGGAGCACGCCTGTCAGGACCCGGAGGCCCTGCGTGACCGGTACGCCTTCCTGGAGCGGCTGCTCCCTGCCGCGACCCGGCCCTGGCCCCTGCGCCGCGCGGTCCCGACGATCGGGTTCAGAGCGGCCCACCCGTAAAAGCCTTCGGCCATGTCAGTGACAGGTCGTAGGCTTGGTATCCCAGAGGTTGTCGAGCAGCGAGAACCCTGCAACGGGAGGTATGTGCAGGCCACAGTGCCGGCCCATGACTCAGACACCCACAGCACCCAAGGGCGCGCCGGGCGAGGCCCGCGCCCACTTCACCGTCCCCGCCAAGCATCCGATGGTGACCGTTCTCGGCTCCGGTGACGCACTCCTGCGTGTGATCGAGAAGGCGTTCCCGAAGGCCGACATCCATGTCCGGGGCAACCAGGTCAGCGCAGTGGGCGAGGCGACGGAAGTCGCTCTCATCCAGCGACTGTTCGACGAGATGATGCTGGTGCTCCGCACCGGACAGCCGATGACGGAGGACGCAGTGGAACGCTCGATCGCCATGCTCAGGGCGAGCGAGAACGGCAATGCGGAGGACGGCCAGGAGAGCCCGGCCGAGGTGCTCACGCAGAACATCCTCTCCAGCCGCGGACGCACCATCCGCCCCAAGACCCTCAACCAGAAGCGGTACGTCGACGCGATCGACAAGCACACGATCGTCTTCGGCATCGGTCCCGCGGGCACCGGCAAGACGTATCTGGCCATGGCCAAGGCGGTCCAGGCCCTGCAGTCCAAGCAGGTCACCCGGATCATCCTGACCCGGCCGGCCGTCGAGGCGGGCGAGCGGCTCGGCTTCCTGCCCGGCACGCTCTACGAGAAGATCGACCCGTACCTGCGCCCGCTCTACGACGCTCTGCACGACATGCTCGACCCGGACTCGATCCCGAAGCTGATGGCCTCGGGCACGATCGAGGTCGCGCCGCTCGCGTACATGCGGGGCCGCAGCCAGCCCGTCTTTACGAACGTGCTGACGCCGGACGGCTGGCGCCCGATCGGCGACCTGGAGGTCGGTGACCTCGTCATCGGCTCGAACGGCGAGCCGACCCCGGTCCTCGGCGTCTACCCGCAGGGCGAGCGGGACATCTACCGGGTTTCGGCACAGGACGGTTCCTGGACGCTGTGCTGCGGCGAGCACCTGTGGACGGTCAGGACGCGTGATGACGCGCGCCGGAACAAGCCGTGGCGGGTTCTGGAGACGCAGGACATGATCGGCAATCTGCGGGCCGCGCACGCCCGAAGGTACGAGCTGCCGCTGCTCACCGCGCCCGTGGCCATGCCCGAGCGCGAGGTCCCGATGGACCCGTACGCGCTGGGGCTGCTGCTGGGGGACGGCTGCCTGACCGGCTCGACCACTCCCTCGTTCTCCAGTGAAGACCACGAATTGGCCGAGGCGCTGGAAGCGGCGCTTCCCGGCATCGCTGTGCGGGCGAAGAGTGGTCCGGACTACGTCCTGAACCGGATCAAGGCTCCCGGCGACGTCGTCACACTCGAGAACCCCGTGACGGGGATGCTCCGGAAGCTCGACCTACTGGGCACCCGGTCCCACTCCAAGTTCGTCCCGGACGACTACCTGCACAACTCGGCTGAGGTCCGTCTCGCCGTGCTGCAGGGCCTTCTGGATTCCGACGGCGGTCCGGTCACCCAGGCCGACCGCACCTGCCGGATCCAGTACTCGGCCGCGTCGATCGTGCTGCGCGACGACGTGATCGCCCTCGTTCAGTCGCTCGGCGGTGTCGCGTACACCCGGCGACGTCAGGCCGAGGGGCGTCCGCAGGGCACGGCCCTGGGCAAGCACCGTCACGACGCCCACGTTGTTGACATCCGTCTCCCCGAGGGCATCGAGCCCTTCCGCCTCGCCCGTAAGCGGGACGCCTACCACGCGGCGGGCGGTGGTGGACGTCCCATGCGGTTCATCGACTCCATCGAGCCCGCGGGACGCGAGGAGACGGTCTGTATCCAGGTCGCGGCCGAGGACTCGCTGTACGTCACGCAGGACTATCTGCTCACGCACAACACACTCAATGACGCGTTCATCATCCTCGACGAGGCGCAGAACACGAACCCCGAGCAGATGAAGATGTTCCTCACCCGGCTCGGCTTCGACTCCAAGATCGTCATCACCGGTGACATCACCCAGGTCGACCTCCCCGGCGGTACGAAGAGCGGTCTGCGCCAGGTCCGGGACATCCTCGACGGAGTCCAGGACGTCCACTTCTCGATGCTCACGTCGCAGGATGTCGTCCGGCACAAGCTCGTCGGCCGTATCGTCGACGCGTACGAGCAGTACGACAGCCGCAACGGGAAGTAGCGCAGAAGCACCATGTCGATCGACGTCAACAACGAGTCCGGAACCGAGGTCGACGAGCAGGCGATCCTCGACATCGCCCGCTACGCCCTCGCCCGGATGCGCATCCACCCGCTCTCCGAGCTCTCGGTGATCGTCGTGGACGCGGAGGCGATGGAGCAGCTCCACATCCAGTGGATGGACCTGCCGGGACCGACGGACGTCATGTCCTTCCCGATGGACGAGCTGCGCCCGCCGACGAAGGACGACGAGGAGCCCCCGCAGGGCCTCCTCGGCGACATCGTGCTCTGCCCCGAGGTCGCCACCCAGCAGGGCAAGGACGCGCCGACGCAGCACTCCATGGACGAGGAGCTCCAGCTCCTCACCGTCCACGGAGTGCTGCACCTGCTGGGCTACGACCACGAGGAGCCGGACGAGAAGGCCGAGATGTTCGGCCTCCAGGCGGCGATCGTCGACGGCTGGCGCGCGGAGAAGGGCCTGACCGGCCCCTCCCCGGCGCCGACCGTCTCCTGAGCCCCCGATGAACGCCTCGCTCATCCTCGGCGCCGTCGGCCTGGTCATCGTCGCCTGGCTGGCCGCCTGCGCCGAGGCCGGCATCGCCCGCGTCTCCACCTTCCGCGCCGCCGAGGCCGTACGGTCGGGGCGGCGGGGCGCCGAGAAGCTGGCGCAGGTCGCCTCCGACCCGACCCGCTACCTCAACGTGGCCCTGCTCGTCCGCGTCGCCTGCGAGATGGCGGCCGGCGTCCTCGTCACGTACGCCTGCCTGGAGGAGTTCTCCGAGACCTGGCAGGCCCTGCTCGTCGCCATCGGGGTGATGGTGCTGGTCTCGTACGTCGCCGTCGGCGTCTCGCCCCGCACCATCGGCCGGCAGCACCCGCTGAACACGGCGACCGCCTCGGCGTACGTCCTGCTGCCGCTGGCCCGTGTCATGGGCCCGATCCCGCAGCTGCTCATCCTCGTCGGCAACGCGCTCACGCCCGGCAAGGGCTTCCGTAAGGGGCCCTTCGCCTCCGAGGCCGAGCTTCGGGCGATGGTCGACCTGGCCGAGCAGGAGTCGCTGATCGAGGACGACGAGCGCCGGATGGTGCACTCCGTCTTCGAACTCGGCGACACGCTCGTACGGGAGGTCATGGTGCCGCGCACCGACCTCGTCTGCATCGAGCGGTACAAGACGGTCCGTCAGGCGCTCACGCTCGCGCTGCGCTCCGGCTTCTCGCGGATTCCCGTCACGGGTGAGAACGAGGACGACATCGTCGGCATCGTGTATCTGAAGGACCTGGTCCGCAAGACGCACATCAACCGCGACGCCGAGGCGGACCTCGTGTCCACGGCGATGCGGGCGGCCGCCTTCGTGCCGGACACCAAGAACGCGGGCGACCTGCTGCGCGAGATGCAGCAGGAGCGCAACCACGTCGCCGTCGTCATCGACGAGTACGGCGGCACGGCCGGGATCGTCACGATCGAGGACATCCTGGAGGAGATCGTCGGGGAGATCACCGACGAGTACGACCGCGAGCTCCCGCCGGTCCACGAGCTGGGCGACGACCGCTACCGGGTCACCGCCCGTCTCGACATCGGCGACCTCGGCGAGCTGTACGGATTCGGTCCGGACGAGTACGACGACGAGGACGTGGAGACCGTCGGCGGACTCCTCGCCAAGGCGCTCGGTCGCGTGCCGATCTCGGGCGCCAAGGCGGTCGTGGAGCTGCCTGACGGGCGCTCCCTGCGGCTGACGGCCGAATCCCCGGCGGGCCGACGGAACAAGATCGTGACGGTGCTCGTGGAGCCCGTACCCGCCACATCCGAAGGGGCCGGGGATGACGCCTGACCAGCTGCGCGCCTTCTGCCTGGAGTTCAACGACGCGACGGAGGAGTTCCCCTTCGGGCCGGACACCTCCGTCTTCAAGGTCGCCGGGAAGATGTTCGCGCTGTCCTGGCTCGACGGCAGGCCTCTGCGGATCAACCTCAAGTGCGAGCCGGAGGAGGCGGTCCGGCTCCGCGAGGAGTACCCGGCGGTCACCCCCGGCTACCACATGAACAAGCGCCACTGGAACACGGTGGCCGTCGGTGAACTCCCGGACCGCATGGTCCGGGAGCTCGTCGAGGACTCCTACGACCTGGTGGTCGCGGGCCTCCCGAAGGCGGTCCGGCTCCGCCTCGACCGGCCGTAGCACGGGGTGGCGTTTCCCGATCGCGGGCCGACCAGGGCTCGTTCGGGCTCCGGGCACGGACGACCCGGGCACAGGAACGTCACAGCAGCCGGATATCCTCCTCGCGATCCGGCCGTCCCCTCCCTCCGGTGCCGGTGAGTCATGTCTCTCGCACCTGCAAGGGGTTCTCTCCACCATGCGTACCCGCATCCGCCACGGCCTGGCCGCCGCCCTGACCGTCTCCGCGCTCTCCCTCGTCGCCGCGTGCGGTGGCGGCGACACCAAGGACGCCGCCAAGGACGCCGCCAGGAAGGACGCCGGCAAGCCGGCCGCCACGACGTCCGCGGCACCCACCTCCGCTGCGCCCGCCACTCCGCTGACGGCCGCGCAGATGAAGGCGGGCGTCCTGGAGCTGAAGGACCTTCCGTCGGGCTGGAAGACCACCAAGCACGAGGAGTCCTCGACCGTCTACAAGGTCGACAAGCCCGAGTGCCAGCCGCTCGCCCCCATGCTGGGCGGCGACATCGCCGGCGCCACCAAGGGCGCCACCGGCGACTTCGCCGTGGGCAACAACGCCTCCGAGATCGCACAGGAGGTCGTGACCTTCGACGGCGCCGGCGCCGCCGACTACGTCAAGAAGCTCGGCG
This sequence comes from Streptomyces sp. NPDC057271, assembly GCF_042668715.1. NCBI lineage: Bacteria > Bacillati > Actinomycetota > Actinomycetes > Kitasatosporales > Streptomycetaceae > Streptomyces > Streptomyces sp. NPDC057271. Next base: position 16,521 of record NZ_JBHUYJ010000091.1, on the reverse strand, counting down.
ACGCCCTGGAGGCCTGCCCCGCCTTCACCACCGAGGCCGAAGGCAACAAGATGAAGATGTCGGTCGAGAAGATCGACGCCCCGCAGGGAGCCGAGGAGGCACTCGCCTTCCGGTTGTCGCTGGAGGTCGCCCCCGGCATCAAGATCGAGCCGAACCTCGTCGTCGCCCGCCAGGGCACGGGTGTGATGCGGTTCCTGCACCTCGCCGACACCGCCACCGCCAAGAAGGACTTCGGCACCCTCAGCAAGCTCGCCACCGCCAAGTTCGTGAAGGGCGCGCAGAGCTGATCGCATACCCCGACCTATCCTCGGGGCATGACGATTCAGCCTGACCACGGTGCCCTCGGCGCCGAGGACCTCAAGATCATCACGCTGGCGCGCAGCGCCCGCGCCCGCAACGGTGTGCCCGAGGGCGCGGCGGTACGGGACGAGACCGGCCGCACGTACGTGGCCGGGACCGTGGCCCTGGAGTCGCTCAAGCTGAGCGCGCTGCAGACCGCGGTCGCGATGGCCGTGGCCAGTGGTGCCCGGTCCCTGGAGGCCGCGGCCGTCGTCTCGACCGCCGAGGCCGCTTCGGACGAGGACCGCGCGGCGGTGCGCGACCTCGGCGGTCCGGACACCCCCGTCCTGCTCGCCGGACCGGACGGGCAGCTGCGCGTGGCGGTCACGGCGGGCTGAGGTCCAGGCGAACCCGAAGGGGGCCAGGCAGCACGCCGGGCCCCCTTTGCGCGTTCGTGAAGAATCAACGAAACCTCTCTTGTCTTCCCCGGCCCCGTACGCGTCAATGACAGCGGTCCGTCCGACGGGCCGTCAGATTCACGCCTCACGCAGCGTCCGCACCCCTGCGTGCTTCATCGGGAAGGGGTACGACCTCATGAGAGGCAGCAACTTAGGAATCGGTGCCGTCCTCGCGGGCGCGCTCGCCGTGACCGGACTCGCCTTCGCCCCGGCGGCCGCCGCCGTGACGCCGGGGAGCGCCACGGCGACGTACGACTGCGGGTTCTGGGGCGGGGGGCTCGCCACCCTCCAGGCCACACAGAGCGGCACGGCCGCGACGATCACCCTCACCTCGGCCGTCAGGACACCGGTCGCGGTCGGCGCCGACACCATCAATGCCCAGCTGACGATGGCCAAGGGCGGTGGCGGCACCCGCGTCTTCAGCGGCACGAAGAACCCGGCCCTGGCGGCGAACCAGTCCGTCACCATCGGTCCGCTCAGCGGGACCGTGGCCGCCGGTGACAGTCTCGACTCGTACTTCGCCGGCACCGCGCTCACCATGACGATCTTCGGCGTGACCGTGAACTGCGACGCGGTCACCTCGCAGTCGCCCGGGCCGTTCGTCTTCTGACGGCCTCTGTCGCACCACTCACCGGCGTCGCCTCGGGCGGCGCCGGTACCTGTCGTGCACGCGCGCCTGACCAGGCAAAACGTCGATCTTGACAGCATCTGATGGGCCATCAGTCGGTGCATTTCGATTCCATTGACTTCTCCTCACGCGCGGCCGTCAATGGCGCCCTCTCATCCCTCAGGAGGGGGCACACATGGCTCTGAGAACCCCGCCCCGAAGACGGCGATGGACCGCCGCCCTCGGGGCCACCGCCCTTGTGCTCGGTGTCGCCGGCGCGCTGGCCTCACCGGCCGGAGCGCTGGGGCCCGCGTCCCAGGCGGTGGACTTCACGACCCGCTGCGTCCCGCCGCCGATCGCCGGCATCCCGCCGATCGAAGGCACCACGACGGCGGAGATCACGGTCGACCAGCCCACGCCCAAGGTCGGCGACACCGTCACGGTCACGTACACCGTCACCAAGCCCGCCGCGTCGAACCCCGTCGACCTGGCCCTTCCGGCCGACATCATGACCCCGAGCGGCAAGGTCGTGCTCGGCGGCGCCCAGTCCGGCGCGGTCACGGTCACCGGGCCCAAGAAGAACCCGCCGGTCCCCGGCAAGGGCGCCTTCCCGGCGTTCTCGATGACCGGTACGTTCACGGTCACCGCGCCCGGCTCGATCAGCCTCTCGCCCGGCGACTACAACATCCACACCAGCTACATCATGGAGCTGGACACCCCCTGCACCGTCCTGAACCCGCCCGCCCCCGTCTCCGAGACGGTCGTCGCGAGCGACCAGCCGGGAGCCAACGAGCGCAACATCGCGCTCGACGCGGCCTCCGGCGCACCGGGCGTCCGGGTCACCGTGACCGGCGCCAAGTTCACGCCGCTCGCCGAGGTCACCGTCGTCGGGCGGTCCGGCGCGGCGGAGACCGCCGACAGGATGACCGTCACGACCGACAGCGCGGGCGGGTTCGTCGCCCGTCTGAAGGTCGACGACAAGGCGACCACCGGGGTCGTGGCGTACGAGGGTGCGGCCTGGGACCCGGAGAAGGGCGCCGGACCGGCCGCGTACACCGTCATCGACGACACCCCGCAACCGCCGAACAGCCAGAAGCTCACGGCGTCCGTCGCGGCGGGGCAGCTGTCGATGACCCAGGCCGGTGACGCCGTCCAGCTGTCGTCCGTCGACTTCGGTCAGGGCGGCGCGGCCACCGGCGATCTGAAGACGGTGACGGTCAAGGACTTCCGCGGCGGCCCCGCGGGCTGGTCCCTGACCGGCAAGGTCACCGACTTCACCGGTCCCGGCGGCTCCATCGGCGCCGACGCCCTCAGCTGGACCCCGGCCTGCACCACCAGGACCGGCAGCCCGAGCACCTGCGTACCCGGCTCGGCGGGAACGGTGGGCAGCGGCGGGGCGACCCTCGCCTCGACCCCGAACGGCGCGCTCACCGGCGGCGAGTTCACCGTCGACGCCAAGGTCTCCCTCGACGTCCCGGCGTTCACCGCGCCCGGCTCGTACGCGGGCGTCCTGACGCTCACGCTCAGCTGATCCTCAGCACGCACACGGCGGGCCGGGCGCGCACCCGGTCGGCCCGCTCCGAACCCGCTCCGAACCCGCTCCGAACCCGCTCCGAGCCCGCTCCGAACCCTGGGAGGGTCCGCACCGTGCGCACCAAGCTGTACGTCCTCCTCGTCGCGGCGGCGCTCGTGCTGCTCGGCGCCCCGTCCGTCCAGGCCGCCGACAACGGGGAGTGGGCCGTCTACCCGGCCGCCTCCCAGCTCGGCAGCCGGCCGTACTTCTACCTCTCCGCGGACCCCGGCACCACCGTGACCGACGAGGTCACCGTCGCCAACAGGACCGGCACCCCCCGCACCTTCCGGCTCTACGGCGCCGACGCCTACAACACCGAACGCGACGGCGGCTTCGCCATCCGCACCAGCCGGGAGAAGCAGACCGGCGCCGGTGCCTGGATCGAACCCGCCCGCACCCGCGTCACCGTCCCGGCCCGCTCCTCCGTCACCGTGCCGTACACCCTGACCGTCCCCGAGGACGCGGAGCCCGGAGACCACCCCGGCGCCGTCGTCGCCCTCGACGAGCGCGTGGAGCCCGGCGGGAAGGGCTCGGTCGCGGTCGGCGTCCAGCGGGCCGTCGGAGCCAGGGTCTACCTCCGGGTCAACGGCCCCACCGTCCCCGCCCTCGCGGTCGAGGACGTCACCCTCGACCAGGACCGGCCGCTCGTCCCCGGCACCGGTACGAGCACCGCCCTCATCTCGTACACGCTCCACAACCGCGGCAACATCACCCTCAACCCCCGGGTCGCCCTGCGCGCCGAGGGCCTCTTCGGACGCACCCTGCTCGCCCGCGACCTGGCCGAGATCCCCTCGGAGCTGCTGCCCCGCCAGAGGATCCGGCTCACCGAGCGGTGGAGGGGGTCGCCGCAGTTCGACTGGGGCGAGGTGACCCTCACGGCCACCGCGAAGGACGTACGGGAGTCGGGGCGCGCCTCCTTCCTCGCGCTGCCCTGGCTCGCCGCTGCCACCGTGCTGGCCGGGGGAGCGGCGGCGCTGACCGGGCTGCGGGTCCGGCGGCGCAGGGGCTCCGGCGGGCACTGAGTACGTGACGACGTCCCGCATCGGGGAGAATGGCCCCCATGAGCGCTCGTAACCAAGAATCCGAAGCCGTCCACCGGGCCGGCTTCGCCTGTTTCGTCGGCCGCCCCAACGCGGGCAAGTCCACCCTCACGAACGCTCTGGTCGGCCAGAAGGTGGCGATCACCTCCAACCGGCCGCAGACCACCCGGCACACGGTGCGCGGCATCGTGCACCGCCCGGACGCGCAGCTGATCCTCGTGGACACGCCCGGCCTCCACAAGCCGCGCACGCTCCTCGGCGAACGCCTGAACGACGTCGTGCGCACGACGTGGGCCGAGGTCGACGTGATCGGCTTCTGCCTGCCCGCCGACCAGAAGCTCGGCCCCGGCGACCGTTTCATCGCCAAGGAACTCGCGGGGATCAAGAAGACCCCGAAGGTCGCGATCGTCACCAAGACCGACCTGGTCGACTCCAAGACGCTCGCCGAGCAGCTCATCGCCGTCGACCAGCTCGGCAGGGAGCTGGGCTTCGAGTGGCAGGAGATCGTGCCGGTCTCGGCCAAGGAGGGGGCTGAGCCCGGCCCATCGGAGAAGAGCGGCGGCGGGCGGCGGTCGGGCGGGCAGGTCCAGCTCGTCGCGGACCTGCTGATCCCTCTCCTGCCGGAGTCCCCGCCGCTGTACCCGGAGGGCGACCTCACGGACGAGCCGGAGCAGGTGATGGTCGCGGAGCTGATCCGCGAGGCCGCGCTCGAAGGCGTACGGGACGAGCTGCCGCACTCGATCGCGGTCGTGGTCGAGGAGATGATCCCGCGCGAGGACCGCCCGGCGGACAAGCCGCTCCTGGACATCCACGCGAACGTCTACATCGAGCGCCCCAGCCAGAAGGGGATCATCATCGGCCCGAAGGGCAGCCGCCTGAAGGAGGTCGGGATGAAGTCCCGCAAGCACATCGAGGCGCTGCTCGGGACCCCGGTCTTCCTCGACCTCCATGTGAAGGTCGCGAAGGACTGGCAGCGCGACCCCAAGCAGCTCCGCAAGCTCGGCTTCTAGCGCGCCCCCCGCGCGGACGGGTTCGGGGCGGCTGGGGCGGGGACCCGGTCAGGCGCCTTCCTTCAGGACCTTCGTGATCAGGGCGCGCTGCGACTCCGTCAGGCGCGGGTCGCCGCAACGGACCGTCTCGTCGTCGACCGTGATCTCGTACGAGAAGCCGTCAGGCACGCCCCGGACGTCGCCGTTCCCCTCACGGAGGACGGCGACGGCCAGCATGTGCCAGTCGCCGGCGTCCGGCCGGCCGGAGGTGTCCACCTCGGCCGACCGCTCGATGCCCGCGAAGCCGCCCGTGCGCCGCACTCGAATACGCATGCTCCTGGTCTATCAGTCCGTCGGCACACCGACGGCCCCCCAGGCCTTCAGTACGGCCTGGATCTCCTCCCCGTCCCCGTACCGCGCCCGCGCCGCCGCCACCGTCGCCGCCGCGAACTCGTTGAACCGGGTCTCGGGGGTGAGCGTCCCACCGGTCATCACGTCGTACCAGATCTGCCCCGCCCGCTCCCAGGCGTTGCCGCCCAGCTCGGTGGCCGCGAGGTAGAAGGCGTGGTTCGGGATGCCCGAGTTGATGTGCACCCCGCCGTTGTCGCGGCTCGTGCGGACGTAGTCGTCCATGTGGCCCGGCTGGGGGTCCCTGCCGAGGACGTCGTCGTCGTACGCCGTGCCCGGCGCCTTCATCGAGCGCAGCGCCGTCCCCTCCACGTTCGGGTGGAACAGGCCCTCGCCGATCAGCCAGTCCGCGTCCTGCGCGCTGTGGCCGAGCGTGTACTGCTTCACGAGCGAGCCGAAGACGTCCGAGACGGACTCGTTGAGCGCCCCCGACTGGCTGAAGTACTCGAGGTTGGCCGTGTGCTGCGTGAAGCCGTGCGCCAGCTCGTGGCCGATCACGTCCACGGGCAGCGTGAAGTCGAGGAAGATCTCGTCGTCGCCGTCGCCGAACACCATCTGCTCGCCGTTCCAGAAGGCGTTGCCGTAGTTCCGGTCGTAGTGGACGGTCGCCAGGAGCGGCAGTCCCGCGCCGTCGATCGAGTCCCGGCCGAAGCCCTTCAGGAAGAGTTCGAAGGTGGCGCCGAGCCCGGCGTACGCGCGGTTGACGGTGGCGTCGCCGGTGGCCTCCTGGCCCTCCTCGCGGACCACGGCGCCCGGCAGCTCCGTGCCGTTCCGCGCGTCGTACACCGTGCGGCGGGGGCGGGCGGACTCCGCCGGCTCCGTGGGGCCCGCGGACCGGGTCACGGCCGGCTGGGAGAGGACGCGGCTGGTGCGGTTCATCGCGTCGGCGACCAGCGTGCGCCGGGCGGCCGCCGCGACGGCCGGGTTCTCGGAGGCCGCCAGGTGCTCCAGCAGGTGCGGCGGCACGATCGTGCAGAAGACCGGGTGGACGGGGACGTACGCGTGGGAGGTCATGCCAGCAATGTGGCACTGGGTCACGTTGCTGTCACTAGAGGCGACCATGATCCGCGAAATGGAGTGATTCGTCACCCTTTCGTATTGTCGGCCCGACTGTCCCGCATACTGAAACAGGACGTCCGCGCTCCGCGGACCTGAGCTAGGCTGCGGCTCATCATGCGTTTCGGGCTGCTTCTCCTTAGCTGCCGCGGCGAGGGCCTGTAGTCGTAGGCCGACCCCCTCCCCGCGGGACCTGGTGTTGCGTCGAAGTCGGCCTCCCCCTAGCTCTCGGCTTCGCCCGAGCGGGGGGACCCCCACTCCCGAAGGACCCGAGGAGCCCTACGCGATGTCTCAGCCCGTTGGTCGTCCGACGCCCATCACCAACGCCACCCGGACGCAGAAGCCGTCCGGGATGCCGATCCACAAGTACGGCCGGTACGAAGCCGTGCACATCCCCGATCGCACCTGGCCCGAGCAGCGCATCACCAAGGCTCCCCGCTGGCTGTCGACCGACCTGCGCGACGGCAACCAGGCGCTGATCGACCCGATGAGCCCCGCCCGCAAGCGCGAGATGTTCGACCTGCTGGTGCGCATGGGCTACAAGGAGATCGAGGTCGGCTTCCCCTCCTCCGGCGAGACCGACTTCAACTTCGTACGCTCCATCATCGAAGAGGGCGCGATCCCGGACGACGTCACCATCTCCGTCCTGACCCAGGCCCGCGAGGACCTGATCGAGCGGACCGTGGAGTCCCTGGTCGGCGCCAGGCGCGCCACCGTCCACCTGTACAACGCCACCGCGCCCACCTTCCGCCGGGTCGTGTTCCGCGGCTCGAAGGAGGACATCAAGCAGATCGCCGTCGACGGCACGCGGCTGGTCATGGAGTACGCCGACAAGCTGCTGGGCGACGACACGGTCTTCGGCTACCAGTACAGCCCGGAGATCTTCACCGACACCGAGCTGGACTTCGCCCTGGAGGTCTGCGAGGCGGTCTGTGACGTCTGGCAGCCCGAGGAGGGCCGCGAGATCATCCTGAACCTGCCCGCCACCGTGGAGCGTTCGACGCCCTCCACGCACGCGGACCGGTTCGAGTGGATGTCCCGGAACCTGAGCCGCCGGGAGTACGTCTGCCTGTCCGTCCACCCGCACAACGACCGCGGTACGGCCGTGGCGGCGGCCGAGCTGGCCATCATGGCCGGCGCCGACCGCATCGAGGGCTGCCTGTTCGGGCAGGGCGAGCGCACCGGCAACGTCGACCTGGTCACCCTGGGCATGAACCTGTTCAGCCAGGGCGTCGACCCGGAGATCGACTTCTCGCAGATCGACGAGATCCGCCGCACCAGCGAGTACTGCAACCAGATGGAGGTCCACCCGCGCCACCCCTACGCGGGCGACCTGGTCTACACCGCCTTCTCCGGCTCCCACCAGGACGCCATCAAGAAGGGCTTCGACGCCATGGAGGCCGAGGCGGCCGCCCAGGGCAAGACCGTCGACGATCTCGAGTGGGCGGTCCCGTACCTGCCCATCGACCCGAAGGACGTCGGCCGCTCCTACGAGGCCGTCATCCGGGTCAACTCGCAGTCCGGCAAGGGCGGTATCGCGTACGTCCTGAAGAACGACCACAAGCTGGACCTGCCGCGCCGGATGCAGATCGAGTTCTCGAAGATCATCCAGCAGATGACGGACTCCGAGGGCGGCGAGGCCACGCCGGCCGCCATCTGGTCGGTCTTCCAGGACGAGTACCTGCCGAACCCGGACAACGCCTGGGGCCGCATCCAGCTGCGCTCCGGCCAGACCACCTCGGACACGGACGGCACCGACACGCTGACCGTCGAGGCGGTCGTCGACGGCGTCGACACCGTCCTGACCGGCTCCGGCAACGGTCCGATCTCCGCCTTCTTCGCCGCGCTGCAGTCGATCGGCGTGGACGCGCGGCTGCTGGACTACCAGGAGCACACGATGAGCGAGGGCGCCTCCGCGCAGGCCGCCTCGTACATCGAGTGCGCCATCGACGGCAAGGTCCTGTGGGGCATCGGCATCGACGCCAACACCACCCGCGCCTCGCTGAAGGCCGTCATCTCGGCGGTCAACCGCTCCGCCCGCTGATCCGCCTCCCGAACCCGGCGGCGGTCCCCGTCACCCTTTCCGGTTGACACCAGGCAGTGCCCGAAGGGGGCCCGTCCACGCGGACGGGTCCTCTTCGCGGTGCGGGGACGGCTCCGGAACCCTCTCGCGGCGGTGTCGTGTCTCGGCCAAGTCGATGGCGATCTGTCGACGAGGTGCTGACGCCACATCATGGATGTGGTTAACATCACTCCCCACGTCGGCAAAGTCGCCGGTTCGTCAAGGGAGGTGCGGCGTGCGGTCTGCCCGAGAGTCACGCGGACGAAAAGTGATCCTCTGCGGCGTTCGTACCTCCTGGAACACCGTCGGAGACGGCGAGTTCTTCTGCGAGGAGTGCGGCGGCGACCGCAACTACCGCAGACGGACGGGGCGCCGCCGGTTCGCCGTTCTGGGTGTCCCTCTGCTGCCCCGCGGCCTCGCCGGGCCGGTCGTCGAATGCACCGCGTGCCACACGCACTTCGGCACCGAAGCGCTCGACCACCCGACGACGAGCCGCTTCGGCGCGATGCTGCGGGACGGCGTGCACACGGTCGCCCTGGCCGTCCTCGCGGCGGGCGGCACCTCGTCCCGTACGGCCGTGGACACCGCGGTCACGGCGGTCCGCGCGGCCGGCTTCGACGAGTGCACCGGAGTCCAGCTCACCGACCTCGTCGAGGCGCTCGCCGCCGACACCGGCCGGTTCCTGCCCGACGCGGGCGGCGGCGGCGCGGCCCTGGCCATCGAGCTGCACGAGGCCCTGGAGCCGCTCGCCCCGCATCTGGCCGCTTCCGGGCGCGAATCGGTCCTGCTCCAGGGAGCCAGGATCGCGCTCGCGGACGGGGCCTACACGCCGGCGGAGCGGGACGTGCTCCACACCGTCGGCAACGCGCTCGCGCTCTGCTCCGACGACACGGCCCGGCTCCTCGCCACGGCGAGGACGCTGCTCTAGGTCCTCCCCCCCGGGCTCACGGCTCGATGTTGTGGTTGAGCCGGAACAGGTTGCCGGGGTCGTAGCGGCGCTTGACCGCACGCAACCGGTCGAAGCTCTGGCGGTAGTTCGCGCGCACCCGGTCCTGGTCGTCGCTGTCCATCAGCTTTCTGGCGAGGGGACCCGCGCGTTTGCGCGTGGGGGAGTCGCTTCTGAGGGCGCGCGAGGGGCGGCAGTGGTACGTCATCCTCGCCTGCGACGAAGTCCCCGCCGAACCGCTCCCCGCGACCGGCACCGTGACCGGCATCGACATGGGCGTAGCCCACTTTCTCACCACCTCCGAGGGTAAGCACCAGTCCAACCCGAGGCATGGACGGCGCAATGCCGAAGCCCTCGCCGACGCTCAGCGCGCGCTCAAGGAGTTCCCGCGCCGCAAGGGGGAGAACCGCACCACCCGGCACCGCCGAGCGGTCGAGAAGGTCGCCGCTCTGCACCGCAAGGTGCGCCGCGAGCGCACCGACCACGCACACAAGACCGCTCTTGCGATGGTCCGCACCTATGACGTCATCGCGCACGAGCGCCTGAGCATCGCGAACATGGTCCGTGCCCCCAAGCCCAAACCCGACACCGAGAATCCTGGCGCGTTCCTCCCGAACGGAGCCGCCGCGAAGGCCGGCCTGAACAAGAGCATCCACGACGCGGGTTGGGGGGTGTTCCTGGGCATCCTCGCGCACAAGGCTGAAAGCGCCGGTCGCAAGCTGATCCCGGTGGACCGCGCCGTCGATCGGGGTGTCCGGCCCTGATCCGCCGGACACCCCCTACCCGGGGGTGCCGGCCATGCCGTGGGCGTAGGCGTAGGCCGTGGCGGCGGTGCGGGAGGTCACGTCCAGCTTGGCGAAGATGTTGTTCAGGTGGCGGGCGACCGTGTGCTCGCTGATCACCAGGGCCTGGGCGATGTCCCGGTTCGTGCCGCCCTCCGCCACCAGCCGGAGCACCTCCGCCTCGCGCGCGGTCAGGCCGCCCGGGAGCGCGCGGCGCCGCCCCGCTGTCAGCAGGGCCGCCGCGCGGCGGGCGTCGGGCAGCGCGCCGAGCCGCTCGAAGGCCGCCCGGGCCGCCATGAGCTCCAGGCGCGCCGCCTCCTCGTCGCCCGCCGCCCGGTCGGCCGCGGCGAGCAGCATCCGTACCTGCGCGGCCTCGTACGGAACGCGCAGCTCCAGCCAGCAGGCCAGTGCCCGGCGCAGCGGACGCACGGCGGCCGGTTCGTGGCGGGCCAGGTCGAGAGCGCCCCTGGCGGTGTCGGCGACGGCGCGCAGGAGCGGCGCCTCGCCGGGCAGCCCTTCCAGCTCGGCGACCGCCTCCGCGGCATCGTCCAGGTCTCCGACGGCCAGCGCCACCTCCGTCCGCGCCGCGGCGAGCGCCCCCTCCGGATCGCGGTGCTCCTGGGCCTCCTCGGAGTCCGTCCAGGCGATGAGGCACTGCTCGGGGCAGTCCGGTTCGTCCTCCAGGTGATGCCGGGACCGGTGCAGCCACCCGGCCGCCGCCGCGGGCCGGCCGAGGCAGCGGTACTCGAAGTGCAGCCACCAGGCCACCTGGCCGGCACCGCGGTGGTCGCCCGCCGCCACGTACCCCGCGTGCGCGCGCAGCCGCGCGGTGACCGACTCGTCCACGTGGCCCGTCCACCACGAGGCGTCGGCGAGGAGGTCCAGGTCGGCGGCGTCGAGGGCGGCGGAGGGGTGCCGGTCGGCCTCGCGCAGCAGGACGTACGCCTCGGCCCATGCGTCCCGGGCCGCCGCGTCCCGCGCCCGCTCGACGGCGGAGGTCTCATCGACGGGGACGGCCATCGCCGCTCACATCCCTTCCCGGCCGTGCCGGCCCTTCCAGGGTATGAGCGCGCGGCGCGCCCGGCCTGCCGTACTCCCGGTGGAGTGACCGGGCCTCCGTACCGCCCCCGGCAGCAGCCCTCGACCCGGTCGTCGGCGCGACGACGGGCCGAGGGGCGACGGGAGTCCGGGATCGACGCGGATGACCGACCGACCGGCTCGTGCGGTGGTGTCGTGCGGTGGCGTCAGCCGAGTTCGACGCCGCTCGCGCGGAGCATGTCCTCGCGCTCGACGATCTTCACGCGCTCGCGGCCCTGCGGCTCGCCCAGTGCCTTCTCGGCGGCGTCGAGGGCGTACCAGCCCTCCCACGTCGTGTAGGTGACTCCCCTGGCCTCCAGGAAGGCCACGACCGCGTCCGTCTCGGGGGTCTCGGGGGTGAGGAGGCGGCCGTTCGCGAAGTCGTCGAGCAGGTTCGCGACCGTCTCGTTGGCGTCGCCCTTGGTGTGCCCGATGAGGCCGACCGGGCCGCGACGGATCCAGCCGGTCACGTACGTCGACGCCAGGTGGGCGCCGCCCTCCTCGATCACGCGGCCGCCCTCGTCCGGGACGGTGCCGGACGCGGTGTCCCAGGGGAGCTTGGGCAGTTCGTCGGAGAGGTAGCCGACGGCGCGGTAGACGGACTGGACGTCCCAGTCCGTGATCTGGCCGGTGCCCTTGACGTTGCCCGTGCCGTCCAGTTCGGTGCGCTCGGTCCGGAGGCCGACGACCTTGCCGTCCTCGCCGAGGATCTCGACCGGCGACTCGAAGAAGTGGAGGAAGAGCTTGTGCGGGCGGTCGCCGATGTCGCGGATCGCCCAGTTCTCCAGGGTCTTGGCGACCATGTCGGTCTGCTTGTTCTTGCGCCGCTCGGTGATCGAGCCCTCGTCGTAGTCGATGTCCTCGGGGTTGACGATGACCTCGATGGTGGGGGAGTGGTCCAGCTCGCGCAGCTCCATCGGGCTGAACTTCGCCTGCGCCGGGCCACGGCGGCCGAAGACGTGGATCTCCACGGCCTTGTTGGCCTTCAGGCCGTCGTAGACGTTCGGCGGGATCTCGGTCGGCAGCAGCTCGTCCGCGGTCTTGGCGAGGATGCGCGCGATGTCGAGGGCCACGTTGCCCACGCCGAGGACGGCGACCTTCTCGGCCTTCAGCTCCCAGGTGCGCGGGACGTCCGGGTGGCCGTCGTACCAGGAGGCGAAGTCGGCGGCACCGAAGGAGCCGTCCAGCTCCACGCCGGGGATCTTCAGCTCGCGGTCGGCCATGGCGCCGGTCGAGAAGACGACGGCGTCGTAGAAGGCGCGCAGGTCGTCCAGGTGCACGTCGGTGCCGTAGTCGACGTTGCCGAAGAGGCGGACCTGCGGCTTGTCGAGGACCTGGTGCAGGGCCGTGATGATGCCCTTGATGCGCGGGTGGTCCGGCGCGACGCCGTACCGGATGAGACCGAAGGGGGCCGGCATGCGCTCGAAGATGTCGATCGACACGCCCGGCTCGGCGGCGGCCTCGGACTTCAGCAGCGCATCGGCGGCGTAGATTCCGGCGGGGCCGGCGCCGACGATCGCGACCCGGAGAGGGCGGGGCATGTCAGGGTTCCCTTCGCAAAACGACGTGACGACGATGGCTGTCATCACTTAGGTCACCCTAAATAACGCCCGTAGCGTGCCGGTACCCGCCCCCGGCCTATGGGCTCATAAGGCGAACTTATGACTTCCCAAAGGAGGGGCTGGGTGTCGTCACCGGAGCGGGCGTCGCGGCGCTCCTGGCCGCGCCGCCGCCGTCGAGGTCCGCCCCGCCGACCACGGGGTGCCCTCCGGATCGCCGAGCCGTACGGGGCGCGGTCGTAATCCGCGCCCGGGTCCGGCGGCATCTCGGTCGTCGGGGCGCTTGCGCGTTTGCGATACGTCCGTTCGAAAATGCCGCGGATTTGCAGGGCTTCGTCGATTTACCGCGTCTCGTCCGGGTGCGGCTTCCGCGTTCTCTGCTCGAGCGTCGCTTTGGCCATGACTTAACTCCCCGGCCCCGCCTGGCAGTTCCAGGACCTGCGCATCTGCCGATTCTACGGATTCCGCACCGCCTCGGGTGCGGTAAACGCGAAATGGATTCGGAATGGGATGCGCTGGTGAAGGAACAGGTCACGCGGTCGACATCAGGCCGTCGAAGAAGCGAGCGAGACGGTGGCGGATTTGCGCGAGGAACCCCGCCGTACTGCCGGGGGAAGAAAGGGGCCGGTCATGAAGCTGCCCATCGGGACGCACGTCGTCGAGATCCGCACCGGTCGTGTGGGCACGGTCATGGGGCACGAGGGCCCGTACATCCAGCTGCGGCCGCTCGGCGGCGGGCGCGAGTGGGACGCGGAGCCGGAGGGCGTCCGCGAGGCCACCTCCGCCGAGCGCCTCCGTGCCGCCACCGCGCACGCGAACGCCCGCAGCCGGGGCGAGGTGCCGTGACTCCGTGAACGGCCCGCCGCCCTCGCGCCGGGCGCGAGGGCGAGGGTGACGGAAGGGCGGGAGCGGCAACGGAGTACTTCTCGCGTACGGGAGAATGGGCCGCATGAGTCTGTTCCGCGACGACGGCATCGTGCTGCGCACCCAGAAGCTGGGTGAAGCGGACCGCATCATCACGCTCCTCACGCGCGGTCACGGGCGGGTACGCGCCGTCGCGCGCGGGGTGCGGCGGACCAAGTCGAAGTTCGGGGCCAGGCTCGAACCCTTCTCCCACGTCGACGTGCAGTTCTTCGCCCGCGGAAGTGATCTCGTGGGGCGCGGGCTCCCGCTCTGCACCCAGAGCGAGACCATCGCCGCGTACGGCGGCGGGATCGTCACCGACTACGCCCGCTACACCGCGGGGACGGCGATGCTGGAGACGGCCGAGCGGTTCACGGACAACGAGGGCGAGCCGGCCGTGCAGCAGTACCTGCTGCTCGTCGGCGGGCTGCGCACCCTCGCCCGTGGCGAACACGCGCCCCATCTGATCCTCGACGCCTTCCTCCTCCGCTCCCTCGCCGTCAACGGCTACGCGCCGAGCTTCGAGGACTGCGCGAAGTGCGGGCTGGGCGGGCCCAACCGGTTCTTCTCGGTCGCGGCGGGCGGCGTCATATGCGGCGACTGCCGGGTGCCCGGCAGCGTCGTACCCTCTCCGGAGGCCATCGGCCTGCTCAGCGCGCTGCTCACCGGCGACTGGGCGACTGCGGACGCGTGCGAGCCGCGTCACGTCAGGGAGGGGAGCGGGCTGGTGTCCGCCTATCTGCACTGGCACCTGGAACGCGGCCTGCGTTCCCTGCGGTATGTAGAGAAGAGCTAGGAGATCCATCGCCATGGCCATCGCACGACGCGGAATCCTCGGACGGCAGCGCCGGGAGTACAAGGTCCCCGAGCCGCACCCCTCCGGTGCGCGTCCGCCGAAGCTCCCCGCCGAGCTGGTGCCCAACCACGTGGCCTGTGTGATGGACGGCAACGGCCGCTGGGCGCAGGAGCGCGGCCTGCCGCGCACCGAGGGCCACAAGGTCGGCGAGGGCGTGGTCCTGGACGTGCTCAAGGGCTGCCTGGAGATGGGCGTCAAGAACCTCTCCCTCTACGCGTTCTCCACCGAGAACTGGAAGCGCTCCCCCGAGGAGGTCCGCTTCCTCATGAACTTCAACCGGGACGTCATCCGGCGCCGCCGTGACGAGATGGACGAGCTCGGCATCCGTATCCGCTGGGTCGGCCGGATGCCGAAGATGTGGAAGTCGGTCGTCCAGGAGCTCCAGGTGGCCCAGGAGCAGACCGTCGGCAACGACGCGATGACGCTCTACTTCTGCGTCAACTACGGCGGCCGCGCCGAGGTCGCCGACGCCGCGAAGAAGATCGCGGAGGACGTGGCGGCGGGCAGGCTGGACCCGGCGAAGGTCAACGAGAAGACCTTCCAGAAGTACCTGTACTACCCGGACATGCCGGACGTCGACCTGTTCCTGCGCCCCAGTGGCGAGCAGCGCACCTCGAACTACCTGATCTGGCAGAGCAGCTACGCGGAGATGGTCTTCCAGGACGTCCTGTGGCCGGACTTCGACCGCCGTGACCTGTGGCGCTCCTGCGTGGAGTACGCCTCCCGCGACCGCCGCTTCGGCGGCGTGGACGCGGCCGACATGGCCGTCCTCGACAAGGGCTGAGCCGAAGAGGGGGAGGGGAGTGGCTGCGCGGGAGCCGAGCGCGGTCGAGCTGGTCTACGTGCCGACGAAGGCCGAGGTCACGGAGGCGGTCCGGGTCAGGCTGCGCCACTCGCCGATGGGGCGCCTGCTGCGGTGGCTGTTGCCCACCGCGGGATTCCTGGCCTCCCTGATCGTGGTGTGGGAGCTGGCGGGGCCGGGGGCCCCGGAGCTGTCGAAGGTGTTTCTCTTCGGCGGTCTCGGCGCCCTGGTCCTCGTGCTGGGGCCCCTGATACCGCGGGTGACGGGGAGTCAGATGTACGGGCTCGTCGAGCCGCAGGGGGACAACAGTCGCATTTTTCATCAGTAGTTATCTGCCTTCATCAGCTTTTATCCTGATGGCCTGAAGCTTTCCGAGTGGGCGGCGCGCAACGGTGTGCACTACCAGACGGCATGGGCCTGGGCGAAGGAGGGCCGTATGCAGGTCCCTGTCGTGCAGACGCCGTCCGGTATGTGGCTGGTCGAAGAGTCCGCTCCCGAGATCGGCGGGCGGACGGTGGTGTATTGCCGTGTTTCGTCCGGCGACCAGAAGGCGGATCTTGACCGGCAGGTCTCCCGTGTCGTCCGGGGGGCCAACGGGCTGGGGCTCGCCGTTGCCGAGGTTGTGACCGAGGTCGGGTCGGGACCGAACGGGAAGCGGCGGAAGCTGCACCGTGTCCTGTCGGACCCTGCCGTTGCCGTCATCGTCGTGGAGCATCGCGACCAACTGGCCCGTTTCGGTGTCGAGCATCTGGAATCGGCATTGTCGGCTTCCGGCCGACGCCTGGTGGTGCTCGATCCGCAGGAGACGACCAGCGACCTGGTCCGGGACATCACCGAAGTCCTCACCTCGATGTGTGCCCGACTGTATGGGCAGCGAGCGGCGAAGAACCGGGCCGCACGCGCTATCGCCGAGGCCACCGCCCCGGCGGCGGAGACGACCGGGTGAGCGGGGCGGAGCCTGCCGGGAGCGGGAAGAAGAAGCGCCTGGGGTTCGAGGCGCGGCCCGGCTTTCACGTCGTGGGCCACAGGCTCGCCCTCGACCCCAACGCGTCCGCCCTGCAGGCTCTGGCCTCGCATTGCGGGGCGGCGCGGGTCGCCTACAACTGGGCGGTGCGGCATGTGCT
>NZ_JBHUYJ010000090.1:0-33311 GCF_042668715.1 Streptomyces sp. NPDC057271 | reverse complement strand
CCTCATCGGTCAGCACCAACTCGGCCTTCGGCCGCCCCATCGCCATACCGAAAGCCTACATCTAAACAGAATTCCAGACTCAGAACACTAGGCCCGGGTGCTGCTTGAACGCGATGCGGCATGTCACGCAGGCGTAGTGCAGTTTGTAGGGCTTCTCGGCGTAGTAGCACACAAGGGGTGACGGTGCTCGGCGGTGCGGCGGCTGACGAGACAGTTTCGTCGCCAGCGATCTGCAACCTCGATCGCATCGGTGCCGCGCGGGCAGCGGCCTGGCTGAACGTGCTGCACCGGCCCCGGCAGATCACCTTGATGCCTGGGCGATCGGCGAGCCAGGCGGCCACCGTGTCCGCAGTGCGGTCGGGCAGCAGATCGATCGGCCGCCGCGTTGCGACGTCGATGAGCAAGGTGCCGTAGGTGGCGCTCTTGCGGAACGTGAACTCGTCGATCCCCAGGACGGTGACCTGCCCGGATGGCGGGTCCGGCAGCCGGCGGACTTCCTGCACGATCACGTCCCGGCTCGCCCGCCGTGGCAGGGTAGCCGGCGAGCCGGGCGCCTGCCCGGCCGCCGACAGCCAGCCCGATCGCCTGCACGATCCGGGCCACGGCCACGGTCCGCCGCTGGTACGGCGTCGTCAAGTGTTCCACCTGCTCCGTGACGGTCCGGCGCTTGCAGGCGGCGTTGTCACAGAAGAGCCGGCGGACCGTCAGCCGGAGAACTACCCTCCGGCACCCGACCGGGCGGTCAGCCAACCGCCGTCTGTACGTGCTGTGCACCCGCGAGGCGGCCATGCCGCACGCCGGACACGTCACCGCCCGCTGCCCGCACACACATCAATCGCGACGGCGCCCTCGAACACATCCAGGCCGTCCACGATGACCCCCCGACGTCAGGCCATACCAAGTCCCGGAACCGCTGTTCGTCCCCCACGAACACCATGGTGAGGAACGGACATCGAGGGCTACACGGGATGTTGAGAACTGACCGCCCCGAAATATCCGCCACAGCCTTGAAACAGCCGCTGTCGCTCTTCGCCCCACTCAGTCCGGCTTGCAACGGCCTGGGGGAAGTCCAGTGAGCGGCAGGCCGTCGGTAAGCCAGGTCGCCCGCCCAAATGACGCCTTCGGTGTCGCTCACGCGATGTGCTGCGCGTACCCGGGACTCGCCACGACGGTCTTGGTGCCGTCTAGTGCCGTATCGGGCAGCGCTCGCCCTGCGGGACGCTGGTGTGGCGACACGTGGACGCTGTCACATCCCGGGTATGTCGTAGCCGGGGTCTGGATGCTGACGGGGGGTCCACCACTCGGTAAGACCCCACACCCAGAGCGCGAGCACGGCCAAGGCCGCGACTCCCGCAGCCCAAGGGGGCACCCGCCCGATGGCCAAGGCCCAGGAGGAGAACGGCACCAGCGCGCCGAGCAGGATAAGTGGCAGGTCGACGAAGACCACGCTCAGATCGCGGGCGTGGCCCTCGAATCCCCCGTCGATACTCAACGCGGCCCTTGGTGCCCAGACAGCCAGCCCGATCGCTGCACCGAGGCTGGCGAGGAAGTACCTGGCCCGGCGCTCGCCCTTCGGCTTTATACCAGTCCGCCCTGGGGCGTTTTCGCTCATGCCCTCTGGACGCGGCAGCTCGACGCACGGTTGCAGAGGGCGGCCGACCAGAGCCCTACGCGCCATCGTGGGCAGGGTAATCGTGAACGAGTTCCTCGCGAACGGCGGCAATGGCTTCACCGTCTTCGGCGACATCACCACGCGCGAAGGTGGCGAGGTCACAGACCCGGAGGCGCCCTGGTCGACCGCCTCGAGGCCACCACCTCGACGAGCGCCCTCGCCGCTCCCCGGCGCCGGGCCGCATCACTTTCGTCGCCGCCCCCTGACCGGGCGAGAGCCGGATCACCGAAAGTCGGCGGTCCGGTTCGCGTGCCGCCGCCCCGGTGGCGGCCGACGCGCGCCGCCCACTGCCCGCTCTGCCGTCCAAGCCCTGGCGGCATTCTCCATCTCGGCATGTTGGATAGCGGAAGGCGCCCTGCAAACCAAGATCCGGGCCATTCGCGGACCAGCCGCCTGCGGCTTGGCCGAATCGCGGCCGTTTCCGCAGATCAGCGGTCACGCGACGCGTGCACCCCCAGTAGACGAAGAACCTCCTGGTGAGCTACTCCCCGAAGAAGCTCGGGTTCTTCTGAGCTACTTCGGTCGGCCGCTCCGTGAGGTGCTCAGCGGCTGCTTGACCGTAGGACGCGACCGCGAGATCCAAGACCGGCCCGCCGACAGCGGGCCGGTCGATCGTGTGGGGCACGCGGCCCGGGCTGCACATCGTCGGCCGATGCGTACCAGGTCCCGCTCTGCCGAACGCATGGTCAGTTCGCCCTGCGACCGCCAACGGCGCCCAAACGCACGCGTCCGCCACTCTTGCCGACCTCGGAAGCCGAGCTCCTCATGGTCACGGGAGGGATTGCCCGCTGTCGCACCCGCCTGAGGCCTTGTAACGGTGGATGCGGGGCAACGAGAGAAGCGGCGGACCCCGCTCAGCAGACGGTCACCGGGCGACACCCGCCCTGCCCGTGCGTACCCGGCACACGGCCGGGACGCAGCCCGCGACCGTCTGCCCCGGTCGTCCGGCCGCACCGGCCCTTGTGCTCGCCCCCCCGGCCCGTCGCGGCGTCAGGTATAGGGCTCGGCAGCCGAATCGGTGCGATGCGGGCGGGCGGCTGGGGTGGTGCACGCGAAGTTCAGCACGGTGCGCCGCAGCCCCGGCTGGCGAAGCGGCGTGCCGCGGTGCGCGGTGGTGTCGCTGCGCGGCAGGTAGGCGTCGCCGGCGCGGTGGTGGACGGTGCGGGCGCCGGCGGCGGTGCGCAGGTTCGGTCACCTGCCGTGGGCCTCGCCCGCACTGCCCGGCTCCACACACGACCTGACCACCACCCGTACCCACGGCATCGTCCCACCGACGGCCTGGCCGGCCGACGCGGTCTCCCGTGTCTTCACCGGTCCCCTGGCCGCACAGTTCCGGTCGACGGCGCGAGGAGCGTCCCAGGGCGCGGTGCGTCTGGCTGAACGGCTGGGTCCGGGGCAGGCGCGTCGGGTCTCCCTCGACCGGCGAAGAGCTCAGGCCGATAACCCGTTCGGACCAGGTCCGCTGGAGGGCCGCACAGCGGAGTCCTCGCAGGTCGGACCCCGTGGAGAAGCCGTCAGGAAAGGCTGGTGGAGTCCTTGCGGGCTGGCAGCGCACGATGGCCGGCCGTTTCCTGGCAGCACGTCCGCCAGGAGACAGGAGGAACTCATGGCCAAGCAGGGCAAAGCGAGGTCCGCCTCGCTGAACGAGGTCAAGGCGAGCCTTGAACGGGCCTCCGCCGACGTCGACCGTGTGCTGGGGCTGCAGGGGATGCAGCCCGAAGGGGGTGCTGCCACCCCCGCCGTCGCCGGTTTCCACAGCACCCAGTCGATCGGCTGCAGCACGTACAGCGTGGCATGCGGCGGTGGCGGCGGCGGAACGGTGCAGATGTGACCGCGGAAGGATCACGAGCCCGCCGGGGCCCCTCGCGGGGCCCCGGCGGATGAGCGCCCGTGGACCGCCAGGCGGCCCTGGCTGCCCACCACCTCTTCGGCCTCGCCGATCCCCGGCATTACGAGCCGCTGTCCCGCAGGGCCATCACCCCTGAGTACCGCGACGCGCTGCGCCGGCTGCTGCCGGACGCCTGGGTTCTGGAGCGCGGGGACGTCTGGCTGCACGCGCGGAGGGCGCCGGGATCCACGGGGCGGTCGGCTCCGCCGCCCACCCAGGGCTTCAAGATCCATGTCTCCTCCGCCCCCGTGCACGCCGTCCGCCTGTTCGAACTCGTGGTCCCTGTGTGCGTGTCGTACCGCGTCGAATTCAAGGCCGCCGCCGACCCGGTGATGCTGGCCGTACTCAACTCGAAGACACAGCAACGTGGTTTCTCCGGCAAGTTCATGACGCTGTACCCGCCCGACGAGCACGTCTTCGCCGAGCTGATCGAGACCCTGTACCAGTGCACGGCCGACGAAGCTGTCGAGGGGCCGTACATCCTCTCCGACCGGCGCTATCGGGACAGCAGGGTGCTGTTCTATCGTTACGGTGGCTTCCGGCCGCCACGGCGACTCAACATCGACGGCACGCAGAGCACGTTTCTGGTGGCGCCTGACGGCTCGTACGTGGCCGACGAACGGCTGCCCCTCTTCCGGCTGCCGCCCTGGGTCCGCGACCCCTTCGCCGAGGAGCCGGCGGAGCGACCGGCGTCCGAGGCCGCGGCGCGGTCCGGCGCGGAGTCCGACGGCACACTCCTCCACGACCGCTATCTCGTCGAGGGCGCCCTCGCCTTCTCCAACGTCGGCGGCGTCTATCACGGCACCGACCGGCTCACCGGGGATCCGGTCGTCGTGAAGGAGGCCCGGCGGCTCACCAACTGCTGGACGAGCGGAGACCGCACGCTCGACGCAGTCGACATGCTGCGCCACGAGTACGAGGTACTGCGCCGACTGGAGGGTTTGGACTCCGTCCCTCGGGCGGTGGACCTGTTCCAGGAATGGGAGCACACGTTCCTGGTGGAGGAACGGCTGGAGGGTGTCGCGTTCCACGACTTCTGGGCGCGCGACGAGGTCATCCTCGCCCCGTACATCCGACGGGAGGGAAGGGTGGACCGGTTCGTCCCCCTGTTCCGGGAGGTCGCCGGCCGCCTGGTCCCCATGATCGAAGAGGTGCACGCCCGCGGTGTGGTCCTCGGCGACCTCTCGCCGAACAACGTCCTGATCGACGCCGACACGCTTCGGATGCGGTTCATCGACTTCGAGAGCGCTGTCCACGAGGACGACGAGGCGGCGATGCTGTCCTACGGGACCCGCTGGGGCACGCCCGGCTTCCTTCACCCGGACCGCTCCTCGCGCAGCCGGCTCCTCCCCTGCGACGACTGGTACGCCGCGGCCATGCTGCTCTACAGCACCGTCGTGCCCGCCACCGCGTTCTTCGGCCTCAACCCCGCGGCGAAGGACCTCTTCCTCGACGAGCTCGTCGCCCTCGGCGTTCCCACGCAGGTGAGGTCCGTCGTGTCGTGCCTGGCCGCCGCCCGGGTCGACGAGGCGAAGAGAGTCCTGGCCTACTGGAAGGACGGATGACGCCATGACGCCCCTGGTGACCGAAAGGAGCAGGTCCGGGGACGGAGTCCCGGCCCGTCCTGACGCGGAGGTCCGGCGCACCGTCGACGGGATCGCCGGCCTGCTGCTCCGTACCTTCGACGAGCGGCGCACCGACCGCCTCTGGCCCGCCGACTACACGGTCTTCGCGACCAACCCCCTGAGCGTGGCCTACGGCGCCTGCGGGCCTGCGCTACTGCTCGGTTCGAGGATGCGCGGCCGGGCGGCGCCGGCGGCCGGGCTGCCGACCGAAGTGGCCGCCTGGATACAGGGGCGGCCGCTGGACAACGACACCTATCCGCCAGGGTTGTACGTCGGCTTGGCCGGCATCGCATGGGCCTTCCACGACCTGGGCTGGGAGGAGCGGGGCGAGGCCGTGATGACCCTGATGCGCTCCTCTTCCCTGCTGTACGACGATCCGGGTGTGTTCCTCGGCGTCGCCGGATGGGGACTCGCCTCGCTGCGCTTCCACGCGCGGACCGGGCGGCAGCTCCATCTCGACCGTGCCGTGCAGGCGGGCGAGCACCTCCTCAGAACGGCCAAGCACGAGGGCGACACCTGCTCGTGGCGGTCCTCTCTCGACGGTCTCGTCCATTACGGGTACGGCTACGGGGCGAGCGGCATCGCCCTCTTCCTCCTCCACCTGCACCTGGCGACCGGCGAAGAGCGCTTCCGTTCGTACGCCGTACGGGGTCTGGAGTTCGACCTGGGCCGTGCGACCGAGAGCGGCCTCGGCCTGCAGTGGCAGCGGGTCGAGGGCGACCCCGTGGTGTACCCGTACTGGATCCACGGAGGCGCGGGGGTCGGCAGTGTGCTGGTCCGGTTCCACCGGCTGCTCGGCGACGAGCGGTACGGCGAGCTCGCCCGGCGGGTGGCGGACGACACCTTCGTCACGTACTCCTATGCGCCCGGTCTGTTCGAAGGCCTGGCGGGGATCGGCGAGTTCATGCTGGACATGTACCGCTGCACCGGCGATGAGGAGTACCGGGACAGGGCCTACGCCGTCGCCAGGACCGTCCTGTGGTTCCGGGTCGAGGAGGAGGGCCAGATCGCGTTCCCTGGCCGTTGGCTGAACCGAATCGCCCACGACTACGCGACCGGCTCGGCGGGCATCGGCATGTTCCTGTCCCGGCTGGTCGCCCCCGGCGAACGCGCCTTCGTGGATCTGTGAGGACTCGGCGGGTTCCCGGAGGCCCCGCCCGTGGCACGCCTCGGCAGCCTCGGTGAGCAGCAGGAGAAACTCCTCCCTGGCCCGACCGCTGCCGGGTCGCGTGCCCCGGTCGGCCAGAACCCGTGGTGCGCTCGGGCCTGAACCCCGTGTCGAGGACCGATCGCCCTGGCCTCCCTCATCCCCGTTCTGGGACTCACCCTGGTCATCAGCTCGTCGGCCACTGGATTCGCTCCCGTCTGCGGCGGTCCGGGACGCGGTTAGCAGGCCGGTGGGCGGCCACTCGACGCCCCGTTCGGTCCGCACGCGTCGGGCGAACGTGCCCCGTAAATGAAGGAGCTGCTGGCAGGTGCGAGCCGCACCCGGGACCGGAGGATCGTGCGCCACCTGCGGGCGGCGGGACACGAGGTCGCCGGAGCCCGGACGTGGCGAGGGGAGCGAGCTCCGGTCCGACCAAGATCCGGACCATTCCCGGACCAGCCCTCTCCAAGGGGCCCTGCTGGCTGCCGTTTTACCTGGTCAGCGCGGGTTGCAACTGCTGTACCACCAGAAGACGAAGAACCTGCTGGTGAGCTACTCACCGAAGAAGCTCGGGTTCTTCTAGAGCGGTGAAGTCCCCTGGCGGAAGCGGACGTTGTTCGTGCCGACGACAACGACCCGAGCCGTCGGAACGGATCACGGCTCAGCACAGCGGGAAGTCACCGACGGGACGTGTCCCCGAGCCTGCGGAAGGTTTCGGCAAGGTGGCACGCCATGATGCTCGCGCTGCTGAGCAGGTTCGTGGCGATCTCCTGGCCGGCCCGCCGCATGACCTGGTCCTGGCACACCTGCGCGCCCTCTGCCAGGACACCGGGCGCCTGGAGAGGGACCCGGGCGCGCCGCACTCCACCTGTGCCTCGACGTCTCATCGGCGACCGCCCGGTCACCCACCGACGGGGGCGGCGCGGCGCGCGCAGCCCCCGTCGGTCCTCCGGCGTCAGCGCGGGGGGCCCACCGAGGCCGCGGCCGCGCCCTCGCGGCGGTTCGGGGCCGTGGCCGCGCGGACGGCCTCGGCGTCGGCGCCGCTGTGCCGTTCTGCCCATGTCTCCAGCGCGGCCCGGCAGGCGTGGTCGAGGTGGTGGACTCCGGAGAGGTCCAAAACCACCCGCCGGTCGCGTGGCAGGGCTTCCAGACTGTCGAGTATCTGGGGCAGCCGCAGGAAGGTGACCGTCCCCTGGAGCCTGACGCGGACCACGTCGCGTCCGTCGTCGGTCTGTTCGATCCGCAGCTGGGAGGCCTCCCACGCCGCCTTCCCGACCGACAGCACAAGGCCGATCAGGACACCTTCGAACATGCCCACGGAGACGATCGCCGTCGCCGTCGCCACGAGGACGAGGGCTTCGCCCCGGTGACGTCGCCACAGCATCAGAACGCCCTTGAAGGGGATGAGCTTCCAGCCGGCGTGCACGAGGATCCCGGCCAGCGCGGCCAGCGGGATGTACGCGAGGACGGCGGGCAGGAGGGCGACGAAGAGCAGCAGCCAGACACCGTGCAGGATCCGGGATGCCTTCGTCCGGGCGCCGGCCTCGACGTTGGCCGAGCTGCGCACGATGACCGCGGTGAGCGGCAGGGCGCCGAGCAGACCGCAGAGTGTGTTGCCCGCGCCCTGTGCGACGAGTTCCTTGTCGTAGTCCGTGCGCGGCCCCGAGTGGAGCCGGTCGACCGCCGCCGCGCTGAACAGCGATTCGGCGGAGGCGATCAG
This sequence comes from Streptomyces sp. NPDC057271, assembly GCF_042668715.1. NCBI lineage: Bacteria > Bacillati > Actinomycetota > Actinomycetes > Kitasatosporales > Streptomycetaceae > Streptomyces > Streptomyces sp. NPDC057271. Next base: position 25,259 of record NZ_JBHUYJ010000090.1, on the reverse strand, counting down.
GGCGAACGCGAGGACCGTGCCGAGGAGGGCCGGGTCGGCGAGGGAGGAGAGGGCTTCCGAGCCCGGCAGGTGGACGGCCTCGAGCACGCCGCTGACCCGCACGGTCTCCACCGGAAGCCCGAGCACGGCGGTGGCGAGGGCCGCCATCAGCACCGCCACCAGGGCGCCGGGAACCGCCCGGGCCCGGCGCGGCATCCGTCGCCAGCCGACGACGAGGAGGAGCGTACCGGCGCCGACCGCGAGCGACACGAGGGCCGTGCGGCTGCCCAGTGCCTCGACCAGGGCGCCCGGCAGGCCGGCGAGCTTGTCGAGACCGGAGTCCGGGGCGGGAATGCCCGCCGCGGCGTAGAGCTGCCCTGCGATGATGACCAGACCGATGCCCGCGAGCATGCCCTCCACGACGGAGAGGGAGATCGCACGGAACCACCGGCCCCACCGGAGGAGGCCCATGGCGATCTGCAGCAGACCGGCCGCCAGCACGATGACTCCGAGCGCGGCCAGGCCGAAGGCGCGGACCGCTTCGAGGACGAGGACCGTGAGGCCGGCGGCCGGACCGGAGACCTGGAGGCTGCTGCCCCGCATCAGGCCGGTGACGACACCGCCGACGATGCCGGTGATGAGGCCCAGTTCGGCGGGGACGCCCGAGGCGACGGCGACGCCGAGGCAGAGTGGGAGGGCGACGAGGAAGACGACGAGCGAGGCGGCGACGTCCTGCCGCAGGAAGGGGAAGGAGCGCGGCATCCGGACGTCCTTCCTCACAGTGCCTCGAAGGCGTCGGTCCCGGCGCGGTACTCCAGGACGGCACCGGTGTGCACCTCGTAGTACCAGCCGCGCAGGCGGAGCCGGCCGTCCGACAGCCGTCGTTCCACGCACGGATAGGAACGCAGACGGAGCAGTTGGGCGAGGACGTGGCCGTGGACGGCGTCGGTGACGGCCGGGTCGTCGGCGCGCCCCGGGGCACCGTCGGGGGCGGCGTGGGCGAGCCAGTCCCGTACGGCAGGGACCGCGCTCAGGTCGTCGCCACGGACGAGGGAGCCCACCGCGCCGCAATGCGAGTGGCCGCAGACGACGACGTCCTCGACGCCGAGGACCTCGACGGCGTACTCGATGGTGGCGGCCTCCCCGCTGGGGTTGCCCGTGCCGTACGGGGGCACGATGCCGCCCGCTGTGCGCAGTTCGAAGAGCTGGCCGGGCCGGGCGCCGGTGATCAGGGCGGGTACGACCCTGGAGTCGGAACAGGTGATGAACAGGACGGCCGGGGACTGGCCCGCGGCATGCGCGGCGAACTCCTCAGGGCGCTGTCCGAATCGGCGGGCGTTGTCGATGAGGGGCTGCATGAATGATTCCTCCTGGCGCGCCGTGGGGGCACGTCGGGCTGACAGGTCGGCGCTGGTCGGCACCGCCTGTCAGCAGCGGAACACCTGCAGGGCGGAGGAGTCGTGGCGGTCGTGCGGTCTCGGCCGGGTTTCCGTGCCACCGGGCCGGCCGGTCGGCGAATCCGCGAGCGGGGCGACGTCGCGACTGACCAGCGGTGGGCCGGGAAGGCCCGCGGTCGCGGTCACGGGCCGCCGCCGGTCACGGTGGAGGACGGAGCCGCCGGGGATGTCGGCCTCGCCGCCTCCTGCGTGTGCGGACTCGAACGCCGCGGCCGGCGCGACATGCTGGGCGCAGGGCCGTGGAAGATGTGTCGTGGATCCGACGGGGGTGAGTGGGAGACCGGCGCAGACGAGGGCGAGGACGAAGAGGAGGCCCGCGCGCAGGGCCGAGGACACGCGGACGGACGACATCTGGGCGCTCCTCCCCTCCGGTTGAGCCATCACCAGGCTTCACCAAAGCAAGCCCAAGTGCGAGTCAAGGAAGAGTAATACGCCCAAGTGGGCAGCGCTCCGCAACACCCGTGCCGTACGAGGGTTTTCGAATGGAATCAGCCTGATTTTGACGCGAACGGCGGCATGGACACGGGTGCGCACCCCTGGACTCCGTCAGGTCGGACCGTCGCCTTCACCTGTTCTTCACGCCCTGCGCAGGGACAGGCCGGCAGGCCGCGAGGAATCCATCGACGGCGCCGCCGCTGAGCGCACCCCACGAACGAAGCGGCCCACCAGGAACCCCTGGTGGGCCGATTCTCCGTATGGCTCATCCGTTGCTCAGTCGCAGCAGTCGCAGCAGCACTTGCACGGGTTGCAGCAACCCCCGCCACAGCCGTCACCCGAGCCACCGCCGGAGCCACCGGACGCGTGGCCTTCGCCCGAACCGCCGGAGGAGCCACCCGAGTTCCCGCCGCCCCGCCCGCCGAACCAGCCGTCACCCCCGGAACCGTCCCTGCCGGAAGCATCCCGGTTGGAGCCGCCGCTGCGGTTGCCCTCACCGAACTGCCAGGGCTCTCCGTCACCCGGGTCCGCGTCGTCGTCGCAGCGGCAGCAGCTGCGGCACAGCCGGCAGTCGCCGCACAGTCGGCGCAGCTCGCGACACCGCCGACACTGCCCCTCCGGCGGCCGACCTGATCCCGTCGGCACACCCTCCGGGGCCGCCGCCGCAAGCACGCCGACGCCGCACGCCGTGCCCGTACCGGTCTCCGAGGGCTCTTCCGTCCCCGTACGGCGACCCAGCCAGGGCAGTATGCGCAGGCCCCGCGCCTGGCGGGTGTGCCGATGGTGACGATGCCGAGGGTCGAAGACCCGATCGACGGCACGCTCCAACTCGCCGCCCAGAAGCGCCCGTACCAGCCGACCGTCGACGAACACGGCGTCGGACAGGGAAAGCCGGATTCCGTGAACGGCGTCGTCGCAGAGCCTGCGCACCTCAGCGCGGTCCGCTCCGGTCACCGCGATCGGGTTCCACGCGCCCGACGCCTCGTCCGCGTCCAGGTCCTCCACCGCGTCCAGCAGATGCGCCAGGCGACCGAACAGGCGGCCGGCTTCCGCCAGCGGCTCCGCGTTCTCCGGGCGGTCCGTGAGTACGGCGGTGTACGCGAAAGCGGCGGCGGTTGCCGTCTCCGTGGGCTCCGTGACCGTGAGCAGCGAGCCACCACGGCCGGTCGACCGCTCGATCTGGGGCTGGCGCTCGACCGCCCCGAGCAGCACCGCGGTGTCGAAGCCGAGCCGCTCGCCGCCTGCGGCGCCCGCACGGTCCCAGCCCTGGGCGATCCGACGTGCCGCCAGCGCCACCGGGCGGCGTCCCAACAGGCCGTCGCCGTCGGCCACGTGGTCACGTATCTTCGCGGCGGCGAGCACCAGCGACACCGTCGCCGCCAGCCGCGCACCCTCGCCCTGCGCCACGTCCGCCGACCGCATCCCGCGCAGCGGGCACGGACCGGCCCCTCGCCGCCAGTCGCCGGTTCGCTCCGACTGCGCTTCGGTCAGCACCGAGATGATCAGGCCGTCGTAGTTGGTGGCCGCCCTCGCGAACTGCCCGTACTCTCCGCGCAACGCCAGGCACAGCCCGCACAGGTGCGCCATCCACTCGGTACGCAAGCCTTCGCCCAGCCGATGACGGCATGGCCTGATGATTCCGAACAACGAAACTCTCCCCCGCAGAACAGCTGACCGGACGCATCCGGTCGGACAACCCACGGACGAAAGACCGCACGACCGGACCGACCGCGTATGACGTCGACCGCATGCGCCATCAGCGCGCGGTCATCTTAGATGGTCCCTTCCCAGAGGTGTCCGCGGTGGTGGGACACGGCCCCCCGGGCCTGGCGGACGGGCCTGCGACGACGGACACCGGTCTTTGACGCACGTCAGTCGATCAGCGTTCTCGGTACCGTCATCATCGACCGCATGGGAGTCACCATGCGCCCGGCTGGTCCGTGCGAGGGCTTCCGGCGGAGAGGAAATGAGGCGGCGGAGAATGAGTGAACCGACGAAGCCCGAGATCGACCTTCCGGAGGGCGACGCTCCACCCGAGCTGACCATCCGGGACCTCGTCGTCGGGGACGGGCCCGAGGCGAAGCCGGGCAGGGTTGTCCAGGTTCACTACGTCGGGGTCACCTTCGAGTCCGGCAAGGAGTTCGACGCCTCTTGGGGCCGGGGCCGGCCGTTCAAGTTCGCCGTGGGTGGCGGCAGGGTCATCAAGGGTTGGGACCGGGGAGTCAGGGGGATGAAGGTCGGCGGTCGGCGCGAGATCATCGTGCCCCCGCGCCTCGGCTACGGCAACCAGTCCCCTTCGCCGTTGATCCCGGCGGGCTCCACGCTCGTCTTCGTGGTGGACTTGCTCTCCGTGGTCTGAGGACGAGATCGGGCTGGCCTGCCTGGACCCTCAGCGGGCGGGAGACCGTCCCCGCCTGCTGACTCCTGACGACGAAGACTTCGTCGCCCAGACGGCAACCGCCCGCCCCACGAAGCTGGGCAAGCCCTTCACCCGCGGGTCGGTCCGGAACCGCGCGCTGCTACGGTCGGGCGCCATGAGCTGGCTTCCCGATGACTTCGTCCACCCCGTCCTGGTACCGCTGCCGGGCGGTGGCCATCACCTGCGGCCGATCCGGGAGGCGGACACCCCGCTCGACTATCCGGCTGTGATGGGTTCGCGCGAGCGGCTGTGGACCATCTTCGGCCCGGCCTGGGGCTGGCCCGCGGCCACCATGACCTACGAGGCCGACCAGGCCGACCTGTTGCGGCACGAGAAGGAGATCGCCGCACACCAGTCCTTCAACTACGCGCTGTTCGACGCGGCGGAGACAGCTCTGCTCGGCTGCGTCTACATCGACCCACCCGCAAGGGCCGGCGCGGACGGCGAGATCTCCTGGTGGGTGGTGGACGAGCTGGTGGGCAGCAAGGTCGAGCAGGCCCTCGACGCGCTGGTGCCGCAGTGGATCGCCGCCGACTGGCCCTTCGAGCAGCCGCGCTTCCTCGGCCGCGAGATCTCCTGGTCGGACTGGCTCGCCCTGCCGGAGCATCCCGACACGTAAGTGGGTTGTTGCCCGTATCGATCCCGAAGGCTGTCGATCGAACGGGAGTCTCGATCGGGTGACTGCGGCGGTTTCCAGGCGTGAAAGCAGGGCCTCCAGGTAGCTCGGGGTGCGATCCCATTCCGGGTGGTTCCCGGAGGCCCTGTTGTCGTTGTTGTACGTTCCCGAGCATGTTGACTTCAACTCACCCGCCGTGTCGTGCGATTGCCTCGCGCACGTGTACGGCAGCGCGGCCGACCATCCGGACCGGGTGCGCCGGTATCCGTCGGACATGACGGACGCGGTGCGGGGGTCACCGACGCGCAGTCGGTGCGGGCCGCCGCGACGGTGTCGGCCGCCTCACGCGGCTACGACGGCGGAAAGAATATGGCGGTCCGCAAGCGGCACATCGTGACCGACACCCTCCGCCTGCTCCTGGCCGTCGCGGTCACGCTGCGAACATCGGCGACCGGGACGCCGCGGCGGGCCTGCTGATGCGGCTGCGCCGTCCGCACCGCGACATCACCCTCGTGTGAGCCGACGGCGGCTGCACCGGCTCCCTCGTCGGCTGGTGCCGGGACAAACCCGCCCTGGGAGCCACCCGCGTTCCGCCAGGCGCCGGGCTTTCGACCGCAGCCCCTCCACCTTCGCCGACGTCGCGTCAAGGCCTGGCTCCACCGCGATCTCCTTGGCCCGAAGGGGTCCGTGACCCGTGGATCGCTGCCGTTCCAGCACGCCCAGAACGCACTGACAGTCCGGCGCCAGAACCGGCAGGATCCCGTAGACGATCTCGGCGCTTCCGCCGGTGAGGCCGATGTCGCCCCATCCGATCAAGCCCAGTGCCTCGCCACCCGGTCACGCGATGGCCCAGATCGCGCTCAGCTCGGCCTGACGTCGGCGTCGGGGAGAGGCCAGGAACGCAGCTCCAGGCCGCTCGGAAGGCCGAGCACTGGCTGATCGATCTTGGCCATCCGGCCCGGGGGAACGACTGCTGGTATGGGTGAGCTGGAGATCATCGCGGCATCCTGCCGTAGCCGCCAGCCGCGAACCCTCTCACCCCAACCGTCAACCCGGCAGACCCATGTGGTCACAGCGCTAGATGGGCGTCTGGGCGGCCTTGTTCGTCGTGGTGTCGTCTTCGCCCTGGACTTCTGGCGCAACGGGCTGCTGCGGAACGGGCGGAGTGCGGACGAGCAGCGCGACCAGCACCGTCAGCCCCCCGAGCACGGCGCCGATACCGAATCCCCACCGGATGCCCGTGGCCAGGGCCTCGGTGGGGCCGGCGCCATCGGCCGCCGCCATGGCGGCACGTCCCGACATGACACTGATGACCAGGGCGGTTCCGGCGGCGGCCGCGACCTGTTGGAGCGATCCCAGGATGGCGGAGCCGTGGGGGTAGAGGTGCGGCGGAAGTACGGTCAGGCCGGAGGTGAAGACGGGGGTGAAGACGAACGCCATGCCGACGCTCAGCGCCACGTGAAGGGCGAGCACGAGCCACGGCGAGGTCTCTTCGCCCGTGAGGGCGAACAGCGCGAGGCAGAGCGCTGTGAGTACGGCTCCGGGGACGACCAGCCGCGGTGCGCCGAGCCGGTCGTAGAGCTTTCCGACCTGTGGTCCGAGCAGCCCCATGGTCAGACCGCCGGGGATGAGGAGCAGCCCGGTCTGCAGTGAGGTCAGGCCGCACACCTCCTGCAGATAGATCGGCAGCAGGATGAACGCGCCCATGAGCGCCATGAAGGACAGGCACATCAGGCCGAGCGCCACGGAGAAGTGACGGAACGTCAGGGCACGCAGGTCCAACAGCGGCGTGGACGAGCGCTGCAGTGCCAGCTGCCGCCATATGAACAGGCCCACCAGCAGGACACCGATCAGGGTCGTGGCCTCCGGGGGCACGGCCGCCGCTGCTTCGTCCCCGGCGCCGAGCCCGCTCAGACCGTAGACCAGCGCGCCGAAGCCCGCTGCTGCCAGAGGGACGGACAGCCAGTCGATCGGGCCTGCCTGCGGCTCGCCGATGTTGACCAGCTTCCGCTGACCGACCAGGGCCATGGCTGCGGCGATGGGGAGTACCGCCAGGAACAGAAGGCGCCACGTTCCGAGCTGCAGCAGCACACCGGAGACCGCAGGGCCGAGAGCGGGTGCGACGGAGATGACAAGGGTGATGTTGCCCATGACACGGCCGCGGTCGTGCGGCGGCACGAGGGTCATCAGCGTCGTCATGAGCAGCGGCATCATGACGGCGGTACCGCTGGCCTGGACGACTCGGGCGGCAAGGAGCACGGGGAAGGCGGGCGCGGCCGCGGCCAGCGCCGTGCCGGCGATGAAGAGCGCCATGGCCAGGCCGAAGGCGGTCCGGGTCGTCACGCGCTGGAGGAACCACCCGGTCACCGGGATGACGACGGCCATGGTGAGCATGAAGGCCGTGGACAGCCACCCCGCGGCCGCCGCGGTGACCTCGAACTCGCGCATGAGTCGCGGGATCGCGTTGACCATGATCGTCTCGTTGAGGAGGACGACGAACGTGGACAGCACGAGGATCCGCAGCACGGCCGTGACACGGTCCGGGGAGTGGGCGGGTGTTGCGTGTGGTGCGAGCATGGCGCCTTCCGTCATGTGAGTGTCCTCCGCACGTAGCAGGTCACACCGACAGACCGCGGCGCCGGGAAGAACTCATCGGTGTCCCCCGATCCTGTCGGCGCCGCCGCCCGAGCTCAAATCATTTTTCCGACCCGGTACGGCCGAGGCACGGCTTCTGGAGCAGCCTGGTGCCGAGATCCGAGCCGCCGGCAGCAAGCGCACGACTCCTTCCCTTGATCTGGCCGCGGCGATCAGCCGCCGGCGCGTGCGCAGCAAGGCATGCGCCTGAGAGAGGGAGTGCATGCCATGGGTCTGTCGACCGGCGAACGCCGCCGTGAAGGCCTCACGAAGGCAAGTCCTCGCCATGGCAGACAGTTGTCAGCCGGCCCGCACGATTCCGGCTGGACGGCGTGGTGCGTCCCGCGCCGGCCACACGTCCCGAGCACTGCTTACCGGCCAACAACTGGGGGGTTGCGGGTCGTCCGTGGCGGGCAGGTTTAGAGGGCCGCGGGACGGGCAGCGTCCGTCCCCACGGCAGTGGCGATTGACAGCAGCACATGCGGGAGCACGCCTAGCGCACCAGAATCCTCCGGCATGCCGTCCCAGACGCCCGAGTTCCCGGCAGCGAGGTGAGAGCGACAGGGTGGGCCGCCTTCCTGCAGGCAGGCAGTTCGCGTGGTGGTCCGCACACCGTTGCGGGCCGAGGAGAGAAGGAGGTCGGTCCCGATGACAGTGCGTACCGTCGAACTCCCCCAGCTGTGGATGCCCTACCCGCTACGGGTGAATCCCGCCCTGCCGGCCCTGCGCGAGGAGAGCGAGTCCTGGGCGCGCGAGATGGGCATGCTGGACGGCTGCGAGGGGTGGTCGGGGGCGCGCGGCTCGATATGGACCGAAGCCACGTTCCATGCCATGACCGTCGACCAGCTGACCGCCTGGACGCTCCCTGACGCGTCACTCGACGATCTCCGGCTCAACCACCGGTTCAACATCTGGGCCCTGGCCTGGGACGACTACTTCGCCTCCGTTTTCAAGCAGACCGGCGATCTCCCGGGTGCGCAGGCTTTCACCGCCCGGCTGCACACCTTCCTTCGACCGGAGCACGGAACCCGGTTACCGGAGCCGACGAATGCCGTGGAAAGGGGGATCGTCGATCTGCAGCAGAGCCTTTTCCCGCCGAGACTGGCCCACTGGCGACAGGAGTTCAACCGGGCCCTGGCGAAATACATCGATGCGGGAGTCGAGGAACTGGCCAACAGCCGCAGCGGCCGCATTCCCCACCTGATCGATTACGCCCCGTTCCGACGTGAGAGCTTCGCCGCTCATACCGCTCTCTATTCCGTGGAGTTGTCCACCGGAGGACGAATACCCGAGCGGATTCGCCACAGCCGGACCGTCCGGGCCCTCCTCGATGCCTTCATGGACTTCATGGGGCTGGCGAACGACGTCGCCTCCTTCGAAAGGGAGGTCAACGACGAACACGACGTCAACAACCTCGTGCTGGTCGTCGGCACGTCCCTGGCCATCAGCCTCCACGACGCCGTACCCGCTGCCCTCAATCTGGTGAACGCCCGCCTACGGGACTTCGAGCACCTCAGGCGGCAGGCCCTGCCTCAGCTCGTCAGGCGATCCGGGCTGCGGCACGCCGAGCGGGCCGAGCTGGAGACGTGGCTCCGGGGAGCGTGCAGTTTTCTGTCCGGCCTCCATGCCTGGTACACCGGAGCGCCCCGTTACACCTCCACGGACGTCTCCTGACGGGAGTGCCGGCAGCGGACCGGTGCTGAGGGGTACCGACTGAATACGTCGGCACCCCTCGGCCGTGACGCCGCGGCGCCCGTGCACCCGCCGTACAGACGGCCTACCGCCTCCGCAGGAGCCGCCCGACGCGCCTCCACCACGAGGCACGAGGTTCGGGCCGGAACTCCGGCCCGGTGCCGGTCACCGCCCCGGGGGGCGGCCCTGACGCCGTTCCGCTGTTCTGGGTGGGCGGGGCCGGAAGCGGGGCCGGGACGTCGGGGGCCTGGGGCGGGCGAGAGGCGAACGTCACGGGCAGTGCCGTCAGATGCCGGGCCCAGGTGGAGGAACGCCAGGTGAGGCTCTCCTCCGGGACGGCCAGGGTGATGTCCGGAAGGCGGGTGAGCAGGATGTCGATGCCGGCGTCGGCGATGATGCGGCCGATGTCCTGGCCGGGGCACTCGTGGTTGCCGGCGCTGAAGGACAGGTGCGCGCGGTTGTGGTGCACGGGTGCCGAGGGGTCCGAGCGGATCGCCTTGTCGACGTTTCCGGCGGCAAGGCCGAGCAGGAGCATGTCACCCGCCTTGATCTGCTGCCCACCGAGGACGGCGTCGCCGTTGGCCCACCGGCCCGGGCACACCATCAGCGGTGGCTCGTCCCAGAGGACCTGTTCGACGGCCTCGGGCAGGGTCATCTGGCCGCCGGCCAGTGAACCGCGGAACCGGGGGTCGGTGACGACCATGCGGAGGACGTTGGACATGAGGTTGGCGGTCGTCTCGTACCCGGCGAGCAGAATGAGGCGCAGGTGGTGCTGGACCTCCTCGTCCGTGAGGTTGGCGGGATGGGCCAACAGCGCGGAGGCGATGTCGTGCCCGGGGCGGGCACGCTTGGCGGCGACGAGCTGTTCGAGGCACTCCAGTACGTAGGCATTGCTGGCCAGCGATGTCTCGGTGGCCTTGAAGAGGTCACGGGCCGCGTGCACGAGCTTGGGGCCGGCCTCGTCCGCCATGCCGAGCAGGTGGGTGAGGGTGAGCATGGGCAGGTGCTCGGTGAACTGGCCCACCAGCTCCGCCTCGCCGCTCTCACAGAACGTGTCGATCAGCTGGTGCGCGAAGCGGGTGATGTGCCGGCGGACGCCCCGGTGGTCGAACTGGCTGAGGCCGGCCGTCACCGCTCCGCGCAGACGCTGGTGTTCTTCGCCGTCCGCGCATACGCAGTCGGGACGCCAGCCGATCATCGGCACGAGCGGGGACGTGGCGGGATCGATCTCCCCGCTCTCCCAGCCGTGCCAGACGCGGGGGTCGCGGGAGAACTGGGTCGGGCGGGTGGCCACGTCACGGTTCTCGGAGTAACCCAGGACCAGCCAGGCGCGTACGTCACCGTCGAGCAGAACGGGCGCCACCGGGCCGTGGACGGACCGCAGCTCCTCGTACAGGCCCATGGGGTCCGTCTCGGCGGCGGCTCCGTAGAGCCGGGTCACCCCGTCGGTTCCCGAGGCGGCGTGGGCCGGGCAGCCGGGGGGCGGGATGGCCCCTGGCTCCGCGGTGGCGTGTTCAGCGGGTGGCACGGTCATGCGTTCTCCTGGTCGGCGGCAAGGGTGAACAGGTAGACCATCAGCGAGAGGAGGGCGTCGCGGCAGGACGCCCGGTCCCGTGCGTCACAGGTGACGATGGGGACGGATTCGCCAAGGGCCAGGGCGGTGCGCAGATCGGCTAGGGGGTACTGCGGAGCCTCCGGGAAGGTGTTGACGGCCACGACGAACGGAACCCGGCGGTCTTCGAGGCGGGTGATGACTTCGAAACAGACTTCGATCCTGCGTGTGTCGACGAGGACGACGGCGCCGAGCGCGCCTTCGAAGATCCCGTTCCACAGGAACCAGAAACGCTCCTGTCCGGGGGTGCCGAACAGATAGAGGATCAGCTCCTGGTTGATGCTGATCCGTCCGAAGTCCATCGCGACCGTGGTGGTCTTCTTGCCTTCGGCGCCGGGGTTGTGGTCGATTCCGACGCCTGCCTGCGTCATGGTCTCTTCGGTGGTCAGGGGCGGGATCTCGCTCACCGACCCGACCATGGTCGTCTTGCCGACTCCGAAGCCGCCGACGATCACGACCTTGACTCCTCTGGCGCCGTGAGGCAGCACGTCGGTACCGCGAGGGCCGGCGCCAGGCGCGTCAGAGCTTGCGTAGTCCATGGATCACCGCCTCCAGCAGGCCGCGTTCGGGGAATGCCGCCACAGGCACGGGTGCGATGGCCTCGACCCGCTCGTCGTCGACGAGTCTGGACAGCAGCACGGTGACGACACTGAAGGGAAGACGGAGGTACGCCGACACCTCGGCCACGGAGAGCGGGTACGTACACAGGGTGAGGATGGCCGCCTGCTCGGGCTGCATCGCGGGTTCGGGTTCGGACCTCGCCGCGATGAGGGTGACCAGGTTGAACTTCTTGGCCGAGGAGACCTGGCCACCCGTGATGACATAGAGCGGAACGGGAGTGCCTTCATCCCAAGGCCCGTGGTTCTCTGATGTCACATCGCCTGCCCGATGTCCTCACGAGGAGGGCTGGTCATGTGCTGGCCGATCCGGACCACCAGTGTCCGCATCCGGTCACCCAGCAGTCCGGCGTCCACCTCGTGGTCGGCCAGCACCGCGAGATAGGCACCGGGACCGGCCGCCATCAGGGAGAAGTACCCGCCGTCGGCCTCGATGCCGACCATCCGGGTCGAGTTGTCCCCGTGCGGGAACATCTGCGCGATGGCCTTCGCCAGGCTCTGGATGCCCGAGCAGGCAGCGGCGATGGCGTCGGCGGTGTCGGGCGCCGTGTTCGCCTGCCCGATGCACAGGCCGTCCGACGACAGGACGACCACGTGTCGCACGTACGGGACGCCGCCCACGAGCTCCTTGAGCATCCAGTCCATGTTGGGCAGTGGCTGCATGTTACTCAACCTCATCTGACGGCTCGTTGTGTGGAGTGGAAGGTTCGGCGGCCGCTCTCTTCTCGCCGTTGAACGCCTCCCACATCAGACCCGGCTCGCGGGACGTGCCGGAGGTGTTCCCCGGGGCGGCCGGAGCGACGGGGGGCGTGGGAGTCGCCAGCACGACCGGCTTCGGGACGGGTGACTCCCGTCGCCGCTGCGGAAGTCCGTTGGCGGTCTTCCTGACCTCGCCGGGATCCCGGACCACCTCGCGCGCCGGCGCCCGCCGGGGGAGGATCAGCCCGCCCGAACGGTTCCGCACCGGCTCCGGGGCCTTCACGACGGGCTGGGGCAAGGTGGTGATCAGACGCCTGGGAACCAGCACGACGGCCCGGACGCCGCCGTAGGCGGAGGTGCGCAGGTGGACCTCGCAGCCGTGCTCGCGGGCCAGCCTGCTGACGACCGGCAGGCCGAGCTGCGTCACCTCGCCCAGGCCGGCCAGGTTGATGCCCGACTGCGCTTGTGCCATGACGCGTTCGACGTGCTGCCGGACCTCTTCGGTCAGTCCGACCCCGCGGTCCTCGATCTCGATCGCGATGCCGGAGGGCACCTCGCTCGCGGTCACCTCCACCGGGGTGTGCGGCGGCGAGAACGTCGTGGCGTTGTCGAGCAGCTCGGCGAGCAGATGGATCAGCGGCTCGGCTCCCGGGCCGACCACAGCCACCTCCGCGACCGCCTGCAGCCTGACGCGGGGGTAGTCCACGATGCGTGACATGGCGCCCCGCAGGACGTCGTAGAGCGGAATCGCCTTGGACCACTGACGCCCGGGCCTGGCGTCGCCCAGGACCGCGATGCTGGCCGCCAGGCGGCCGATCAGAGCATTGCGATGGTCGATGTCCTGCAGCCCGCGGGAGACCACGACATCCGTACCGTGAATGATCTGCATGGAGTGGAGGTCCTTGGCGAGCTGATGCACGATCGCCTGCACCCGGCGCGCGACCGCCACAAGTGCCCTCTGGGAGGCATCCCGTGTGTACTCCTCGGCCTCCACGGCTTCCAGGAGCGTCTGCAGAGCGCCCTTCAGCGCTTCGGTGAACTCCCCGTCGAGGTGCTCACCGAAATCGACGGCCTGCAGGACCTCCGAGGCGGGATCGCCCTTCTGCAGGCGAGCGACGGCTGCGGGGAGTAGTTCCTCCGCCATCCAGACGGTGGTGGCCCGCTGATCGGCCAGGCGCCCGATCAGCGCGGTCACGCGCTCCGCGTGGGACTCGTCCGCCTCGGCCCTCGCTCGCGCGTGGCGTGCCGCCTCCGCCGCGAGCAGCCGGCGCGACGTCTCGGCCGAGGTGATGACCGTCAGGACGACCGCGACAAGGCCGCACCAGGCAAGCGGTGTCCGTATGTGTGCAGGGGAGGCGACCAACGCTATGACGGAGGCCGCGGCGAGAACTCCGGGAGGGAGGAGCCATCCCCGGGCAACTCCTGCAGTTGACCGGGGTCTGGAAATCACACCTGCACGAACCATCAGGGGTCCCTATACAGTCTGAGATGAGCGTACTGAGGCGATGTGACGCGCCGAAAGGAACGACGGACTTGACTCGGACATGTGTGCCTGTTCCGATAAGGTCCGACGGGTCGCTTCGATAAAGCGCCGATGGTCGCTTTCTTGTGCAACCACGCTCCGCACGCACCACGGCGTCCATGACTCGCCGTGAGCGCAGCGCAACACATCGGGGAGCATAGTCAGTTCGGGTTCTCCATGTGACATTGCCGAAAGGACAGCCTCCACCGGTCGCCGTGCGCTCATAAGGCGGCCAATCATCGCGCGCAAGCAGTAATTAACCGATCAAACTCTGTCGTCAACTCCCCGCGGCCCCCGGTCAGGGGCGGGCCCTGGATCGCAGCGCCGTGCGGGCCTGTCGGGTCGCAGCGCCCTCCCCCACCGACCCTGTTCGCACGGCCGCCGAACCGCCGGCCGTACGACATCGGTTCGAGATTGTCGGCCAGGCCCCGTCCCTCCACGCGCCGTTGCTCGTCACCATCGGCACCGCGCCCCGGCCGACGTGGTCGGCCGGGGCGTCGTCTGTCACCCGGTGTCGCTGACGAACCCGGCACGGACCGTTCAGGGCACGGGCCGCACGAAGCCGTCGGGGATGCTCCTCCTGTGCTCAGCGGACGGCGAGGGCGACGATCTGGGTGACCGCGTCCTCGACGAAGTTGTCGTCGCTGACCAGGATCAGCGACCGTTCGCCGGACGGGAGGCGCGGACCCCACGTCATGCCTTCGGTGTTGTCGACGGTGGAGAGGCCCAGGGTGTCGAAGTCCGCGACGAGCTTCTTGCGCATGGGCACGACGGACTGTCCGGCCAGGGAATCCATCGCCCGCACATCGGTCGCCCCACGGGTGATGGCGTCGTAGAGGCGGATCTTGTAGCCCGCGCCGGCGACCCAGGTGCGTTCGAGGACGAGGTAGCGGTCGGGGTCGTCGGGGAAGGCGAGGATGGACGGGACGCCGGTGTCCGGGCCCCAGGGACTGGTCGGGTCGGACTCGGCGAAGATCTTCTCGATCGGGTACGCGAACTGCCCGAGCACCCGGCCGTCGCGGGTCTGCTTCGTGACCCTCACGAGCGCGCCGTGCTGCAGATCGGGCACCGGGCCGTCCTGGAGCAGCGGACCCTCGATCGCGCTGGTCACCACCCTGCCGTGGGAGCCGAAGGTGATCGCCTCGATCGCCTGGTTCCGACGCGGCCCGCGCTCTTCCGTGGTGACCTCGTAGTTCGGCGGCAGGCGCAGCTGACCGAGGTACGCGCCGGTAGGGGCGGAGAACTGGATGGACGGCTGGATCACCGGTGTGCCGGCCGCGGTGGGCCGGTCGCCCTCCTGCGCCCACCAATAGGTGCAGGTGCGCGGGTCGACCCGGATCTCCTCCGGGTCGACGGCCTTGCCGTCCGCGACGGTCGGCGACGGGTAGACCGAGCCGTCGGGCTGGAGGAAGGGGTGGGTGCCGGTGAAGTCGACGGAGTGCACGCCGTCGACGTCCACGTCCAGCGTGGCGGTGTAGAAGCGGGCGGGCTGGATGTTCGAGCGGTCGTCACTGATGAACACGTACTCGCCGGTGCACCGGTTGCGGTCGACGCCGGAGAAGCCGCCGACCGTGGTGTCCAGGAAGTCGAGCTTGTGCGGAACGATCTTTTCGCCGAGCAGGCGAGCGTGCGCAGATTGCTCCGACTTCCGCTCGGGATCGCCGGGTTGGGCCGCCAGGGCCACTGCGGGAGTCAGCGACGTGGTCAGAAGCAGGGCCGCGGCGAACGCGCGGCGGGTCGAGAAGGATCTCATGCCGATGATCTTGGCCCGACCACCTCCCGCGCCGCAGTCGCCCAACCGGGTATCACTGCGGATTCTTCGAGACCGAGGTCATCCCGCGTCGTGGCGTGGGACGCCCCTGTCGACCGGGGGCCGACTTGGAGACCGCGGAGGAGTTCAGCGGGCGACGGCCGACCGTCGCGCGAACCGCCGACATGGTCGGCGGGACCGGGACCGCGGTGGGCGTGGAGCCGGGTGCCGGGTTGACGACGCGGTTGCGGAGCCTGCTCGCCCGGGATGCCGGCGCGGGGACGGCAACGGCTGCCGCCGACGGACGGCTCGCTCGGCCCCTTCACGTACGGCCAGGCCTGGTATCCCTCCCGCTACGGGCCCTGCGGGCCGGAGGCGCGCTCGCGTCGTGGTGGAACCGACCGGAGCGCCTCACCCGGGACAGGAGAGGGGGCGGTCAGGCCATTGGGCCGGTCGTCGGGCCGGAGGCGTACTCGCCCGTCATGCCCGCCCTGCGCAGAGCCGACCGCCAGGCCAGGGCCACCGCGGCCTCGGCCAGGCCGAGCAGAACGAGCCACAGGCCGAGCAGCCGGGTCAGGACCTGGGCGGACTCCGTGGGCAGGGCGAGCACCACGATCCCGGCGGCGATGCCGAGAGCCGCGACGCCCATGACGACCCCGCGGTGCGGCATGCTCTTGCTGGCGACGGCCGTGTAGAGGCTGAGGATGCCGGACACCAGCCAGACGCCGCCCACGATCAGGGAGAGTGCGGCGATCGTCTGCAGCGGGTTGCGCAGGCACAACACCCCGCCCAGGACGAACAGCACGGCGATGAGCAGCCCCGGGAGTCGCTCGCCGTGCTCCTTCTGGGCGAATACGGCGACGAACCGGAAGCCGCCGATGACCAGCAGGTACAGCCCGACGAGCACGGCCAGGACGTGCAGGGTGACGTCCGGCCAGACCAGCGCGATGACACCCGGTACGAGCGTGACGATCGCCGCGCCGAGGATCCAGGTCCACGAACGGCCGAGGCGCGCCAGCTGGTCGGCGGGGTCGACCTGGGCCGCCCCGACAGCGGTCGGTCCGGGTTCCGTATGCGGTGTCGGGCCTTGCGGCGTGGTCATGGTTCCTCCTCGTCCGCACGTGATCGAGCGGTGTGTCCTCCCGGCGGAGTGGTCTCTGCCTACAAGCATGCGCCCGGGACGCTCCGTCGGCCTCACGCGCTGCGGCGAGGCCGATCGGTAAGCCCCTGCATCACGGAGAGTCCCTGCCAGGGCCACCACATGTCACGGCGTCGGCGGCAGTCCCGACGGCCTCGGGGGCGGTTGCGTCCCCGCTTGCCGGGAAGACGGGACGGGCGGGCGCGTCAGCCGAAGCGTGCACGCCGGCCGAGAAGGGACGGACGATGGCCGAGGACCCGTCATTGAAAGCGGTCGGGTGGGCCCGTTCCGTGCCGATCAGCAGAGGTGTGAAGACCGCGAGGGACTGGACGCATGAGCATCTGGCGGCCCTCGGCTGGTCACGTACGGCGCCGGATCTGGTGGACTCGATCGTCCTGGCCGTGTCCGAACTGGTCACCAACGCCCATGTACACGCGCGCAGTGACGCTCAGCTCATCCTGACCTGGGACGAGAAGTGCCTGCACGTGACGGTGCACGACTCCTCGCCCGAGCTGCCGCACCAGCGTGAAGCGAGCGACGCGGCCCTGGGTGGACGGGGGATGTTCCTGATCGACGCTCTCGCCGACGAGTGGCAGGCCCGTCCTTGTCCTCGCGGCAAGGACGTCACCGCCTGCTTCCCACCGCCCTCCGCCACCGGCCGGATCTAGGCGTCGCAGCGACGTCGCTCACTCACCAGGTTCAGGGGGTGGCGGAGCCGCTCTTCACGGGCCTCCAGCTGCCGGCGTTCACCGCGTACACCGTCAGCCCGCGGTTGACCGTGTCGCCCTCCCCGTCGAAGGCGACACGGCCGGTGACGCCGTCGAAGGCCACCCCGGCGACGGCCTGCGGGAGCTTCGCCCTGGCGTTGTCGGGGAGGGCGCCACCGTTGGCCGTGACGACTTCCTTCACCGCCTCGATGAGGGTCCAGGTCGCGTCGTAGGCGTACGGGCCGTACCAGCCGGCCGGCTCCGGGTAGTCCGCCGCCTCGTACTCGGAGAGGAAGTCCTGCCCGGCCCGCGACTCCTCCGCGGGCAGGCCGATGTTGGTCGTGAGGTCACCCTCGGCCTTCGGGTTCGCCGTGAGGTACCGCTGGTCGAAGATGCCGTCACCGCCCATCAGGGGGATGTCCACACCTGCCTGCTTGAGCTGCTGGGAGAGCGGCGCCGCGGTGTCGTGGTAGCCGCCGAAGTAGACCGCGTCGGCGCCCGAGGACCGCACCCTGACGGAGAGGCCTCCGAAGGCGCGTTCCGCGGGATCGACCTGCTCGGTGCCGACGACGGTCCCGCCGAGTTCGGTGAACTCGGCCGTGAGACCGGACGTGAGGGCGGTGCCGTGGGCGCTCGCGTCGTCGATCACGTAGAGCTTGGTCTTCTTCGCCTCATACAGGTACCGGGCGGCGAAGGGCCCCTGGTCGACGTCCGTGCCGATGGTGCGGAAGTACGTGGAGTGGGGACGGGACCTGGTGCCGGTGGCCCAGTCAGGGCCCAGGGTCAGGGCGGGGTCGGTGTTGCCCGGTGACACGTTGACCACGTCCGCCCGCGCGAGCGGTGGCACCAGGGTCCGGGCGACAGCGGAGTTGAGCGGACCCACGACCCCCAGCAGCCTCTCGTCGGACACGAACCGGGAGGCGTTGAGCGCGCCTTCGGCGGGGTCGGCCGCGTCGTCCAAGGCCTTGATCTCGAACCTCACACCAGGGACGTACCTGGACTCGTTGGCGGTCCTCACCGCCAGGTCGGCGGAGTTCTTGATACCGACGCCCATCGAGGACAGCCCGCCGCTCAGTGGTGCGTCCACCCCGATGACCACCGTGGCAGAAGGGCCTCCCGCACCACTGCCGGCTGCCCCGCCGCGGGGCTCGTCGTCGTCCCGGCCGAGAATCCAGGTGAGGACGAACCCCGTGGCGAGCACGGCCAGCGCCGTGCCCAGGACCGCGGAGCGCCGGGTGAGGCCACGTCGCCGGGCGGACGCGACGCGCTCACCGTGCTCCGGCCCGGCGGCCGCGCCGAGCGTGACCGCGTCCTCCGGCGGGGGTACGGGCGCAGGCGGGGCCGACGGCCGGTCCGGCACCTTGCGGCGCGGGGTCCCGGCGGCGGACTCGGAGTCGAGGACCGTGGGGGTGGGGATCGACGGCGTCGGCGATGGTGCCTGCCGCGGCATGGTCGGAGCCGACGCGTGCTCCGCGTCCGGTGCGGGGGTCGGTGCCGGGGGCGGTGCGGGCGATTCGTGCCCGGGCTCGGAGGACCGCAGCATCGACGCGATCATCCCGGCCGCTTCCGCGGCGCTCGGACGCCGCGCGGGGTCCTTCGTCAGGAGCGCGTCCAGCACCGGGGTCAGTGGGCCGGCGTGGACCGGTGGCCGGTGCGGGCGGGTGAACACGGCGACAGCGAGGGCATGGAGCCCTTCCGCGTCGAACGGCGGGTGCCCCTCGACAGCGTGGTAGAGCGTGGCGCCGAGCGCCCACAGGTCGTTGGCCGGGGTCGGACGCCTGCCCTCCAGCTGCTCCGGCGGCATGTAGTGCGGCGTGCCGATGACGATCCCGCTGTGACTCAGCCTGGTCGTGGCATCCGCGAGGTGCGCGATACCGAAGTCGGTCAGCACGACTCGGTCCTTGGCCAGCAGTACGTTGTCCGGCTTGATGTCGCGGTGGACGATCCTCGCCCCGTGCGCCTCGGCCAGCGCGTCGAGCAGGATGGCGCCGATCTCGGCCACCCGCCGTACGGGGAGCCGGCCCCGTTCGCCGATGGCCGCGGCCAGGGACTGCCCGCGGATCAACTCCATGATGATGACGGGGGCGCCGTTGTGCTCCACCACGTCATGGATGGTGATGACACCGGGGTGGCTGAGAGCGACCGCTGCGCGGGCCTCGCCGGTGAACCGCCCCAGCAGCGCCGCGCGGGCGCCGTCGTCCATGCCCGGCGGGAAGAGGATCTCCTTCACGGCGACCTCGCGCCCGAAGAGCTGCTGGTCCCGGCCGCGCCAGACCCGGCCCATACCGCCCTGGCCGATGCGCTCGACCAATTGGTAACGGCCGGCGACGAGTTCGGGATTCTGCTCGGTCACGCGCACACTCTAGGTCCTGTCGAGCCGATCTGGTGCCGGATGGACGGCTTGATCGCGCCCACGGTGACGGGGCGGGAAGCGTCCGGCACGGGGACGGTGCGGGGACGCGGCCTCGGCATACCACGGGACGATCCGCTCACGCGGCGAGATCGATCCCACGGAGGCTCATCGGCCCCACCACCGACAGCGACCACGAGCTGTGGTGTCAGTCCGCTGACGTATTCTTCCGGCCACCGCACACCGACTCGGAGGACCAAGAGAATTGACTGGCGTGTCCGCTTTCCCGCTGCCCTTTCAAGCTTCGCGCTCCATAGCGTTCGCGCAACCCCGAACGCTGCGGGAACTTCAGATGATGGAGTGCAGCGCGCACATTCGGGCGAAGGAGGGGTGGTTCGACAAGATGAACGACGCCGACATCGTCGCCCGGTGGACGCAGGAGGCGGTAGCCCAGGGCCTCACCGAAGCCCAGGTTCGTCACGTGCTTGCCGAACTCGCTCATTACGCCGCGCTGCGGGACGGACGAACCGGCGTCGAGATGTCCGCGGTCGACGGAGTGTGGCAGTCGGACACGCTGGTCGACGACAAGCTCAGGACCCGGCTGCGCGAGGCGGTCGAGGTTCTGGAACAGGTCCCCGAAGCAGAACGGGACTGGCACCCCGGATCCGACGGCCAGGTACTGGATCTGGTGCATCCCTCACTGTTCTGCCTGGTGCGAGAGGCGAGTGGCGCGCCCGAGCGGGCTTGGCAGAACCCGACGGACCGCTACTCGAAGCACGAGTTCTCGGAGAGGTTCCAGTGGCTGCCCACGGATGTCGAGGTCGGTGACGACGGCGATGTCGCCTTCCGTTCGTACGTCAACAACGTCCACCCCGAGAAGCACCGCGAACTGGCCTCCGTCCTGCCGGACTTGTTCGGGCGCATGCGCCCGCTGCTGGAGAACGTGCTGACCGATCTGCGCCATCCGCGTCCCCTTCGGATCGAGGCCGACCCCTACGGGTGGTACGACTCGGAGCCGGAGTATCCGGACAAGTCCTCCTACAGTGACGACGAGGCGTACGCGGAAGCCCGTCGCGCATGGGGCAGGGCCCATGACGACTGGTGGGAGAACCGCCGCCCGGTCATCCCGGACTCCCCGGCCTTCACCCCGCCCGAGCCGGCCGACGCGGCCGCCCGAGTCGACCTGCGCGGCCGCAGTCTCCAGGTCATCGTCAAGCTCGCCACCCTTCATCTCACCCCGGACAAGCCCGAGTACCCCGGCGGTTCCTGGCACGTCGAGGGGATGATGAACGAGCGGATCGTCTCGACCGGCATCTACTACTGGGACAGCGAGAACATCACCGAGAGCCGGCTGAGTTTCCGGGCGGCACTCGACGACCCGGACTACGAGCAGAACGACGACAACGGTCTGCGTGAGGTGTACGGCCTGGAGGACGAGGACGCGCTGAACCAGGTCCTGGGATCGGCGGCGACCCCGGCCGGCCGCTGCCTGGCGTTCCCGAACATCCTGCAGCACCGCGTCGGCTCGTTCCGCCTCGTGGACCCCACCCGCCCGGGACATCGCAAGATTCTCGCGTTCTTCCTCGTCGACCCCTCGGAAAGGATCGTCTCGACCTCTGATGTGCCACCGCAGCAACCATGGTCCGACACCTCGACCATGACGCTCGAACAGGCGAAGAGCTACCGCGAACAACTCATGCAGGAACGCAAGTTCTTCGTCGACGAACACAACGAGCAGCTCTACGAGCGGGAGTTCTCCCTCTGCGAGCACTGAACCTGGATCACGAAAGGCATCCCTCTTCCACGGATGAGAGGGATGCCTTCGTGTTCGGAGCCCCGTCGGGGCCGCACCCCTGCGCCGCAGTGCCCCGTCACGCCCCTGGGGCGCGCCGGGGCGGCCTCAGGCGAGGCGGAGGCGCGCCCTGACTCTCTTGCCCGAGGGGAGCGGCTCCACGCTCACGCTCTCACAGACGGCGACGAGGATCTCGACCCCGTGCTGGCCGACGCGCCCGGGATCGTGGCCCCGGGGGACGGGAGAGGCTTCCGTCCGGTCGAACACCGAGATCTCCAGGGCGTCCTCGAAGAGTTCGAGCAGAAGCCGGCAGGGGCCCGGTGCGTGTCGTACCGCGTTGGTGACGAGTTCGCTGACCACCAGCCGTGCCAGATCTACACACCCGCGGGGCACCGGCACGTGTCCCGTCGCCGGCGGGCCGGCGAGGAACTCGGCGGTGAAGTCGCGGGCGGAGCCGATCATGCCGTCCTCGGCGTCCGCGCCTTGGTAGTCGACGCTCCCGGACCGCACGGGTCTCCGTGTCGCACGCTCCGCGGCGATCGCGTCCGTCATCCGCCTGCCCTCCCCCTCACACGGCTGCGTACCGTGCTTCACTCTCGTGACTCGCCCTTCCCCGCTGTGCGCTTTCCATTCGTCCGTGACCGGGAAGGCAGAGAATACGGACAGGACCGCCCTCCCGGCGAGGGGCGTCAGGAGTGCCGAGCGCCCTGGTCCGCCGCGCGCCCCTCGCCACCACGGCCGTGCCAGTCCAGGCAGACCACGAGGACATCGTCCGGCACTCCGCCGGGCGCCTCGCGCAGCGCCCGCACGAGGGCCTGAGGCGCGTCCCGGCCGGGGATGCGCCGGGTCCGCTCGATCACCCGGCCCACCGAGAGACCCGGGGTCCGGTCCCCGTCGGGTGCGGCCTCGCTCCGGTCCCACGCGAGGAAGACGAGCCGGTGAGGCTCGCCTGGCCGACCAGGTCGAGTCCGGCACGCCGGGCATTGCGGATCGCGTTCAGGGCGAGGTCGCTCACCAGCGCGGACTGTGTACCGGGACCGGTGCCGTCGGCGACGACCAGCGTCAGCTCCTCCTCCGTCACGCACCAGTCCAGGACGTGCCCGCCCGAGGTGTAGGAGGGCTCCCAGTAGGCGTTCAGATCGAACTCGTCACCCGTGCACGCTCGTCCGGGGAGCACCCCCCACTGCATCTCCGCGAGGACACTGAGGGGGCGCGCCCTGCGCGTCCGGCGGTACAGGTCGGTGTGCCGGTCGGCGACGCGCAGCGCGTGTCCCAGGATCTCGGCGATGTGGACGAGATCGTCGGTCGACCGCGGTGTGACCCGGTCGGAGGGAAGAACGACCACGAGGACGCCACACCGGTCGCCCCGAACCGTCACAGGAAGGAAGACGGTCGCCGTGGGCCCGTCAGCACCGAAAAGATATGGTTGCCGAGTGGAGAAGGCACGACCAGCGGGGCCTGATCCCACGGTCACGTGCTGCACCCCGGCCGGAGCCTGCACCGGTTCGACGGGGCGTAGTGACGTCAGCCCGTAGTCGACGAGCAGCAGGTCGACGGAGAGTGCCGCGACATGCTGTGCCAGATCGACCCGGAGGGAGTCCAGAAGGCGGTGCGGCGGCGCTCCGCGCAGCGCGCGTTCCGTTGTCACGCGTCGATCCACCGAATCCGTACCGCCTTCTGGAGAGATGTGGAGATGACTGGCGTGTCGCACGGCCGACGTCCTCGGCCCCGGACGTCTGAGGAGTGTCGGTAGCCATGGCCACGAACCCCGCCCCGTCCCGACGGGAACCGGAGGAGACGACACAGGCCGCCCGCGAGCTCATCGAGCTTCTCGAGGTGCTGTGGGAGCGCGGCCGGGACATGGTGTCGTCGACACCGGTGTCGGCGACTCAGCTTCGTGTGCTGTACAGCCTCGATCGCGAGGAGGGCATCAGCCTGCGCACCCTGGGTGAGCTGCTCGGCTCCGCGCCGCCTTCGGTGAGCCGCATGTGCGATCGCCTGGAGGCGCTGGGCTTCGTGCAACGGCTGCCCAGCCCGGTCAGCCGCCGACAGCTCGAACTGCACCTGACCGCCCACGGGAAGGCGTACCTGCGGGACCTTCGGGTCCAGCGCGAGGAAGCCCTGCTGACCGTCATCTCCGCCATGTCCCCGACGAGCCGCAAGGCGTTGCTGCGCGGGCTGACCGGGTTCCAGGACGCGTTGGGCGAGGTTTCCGCCCCGCCCAGGTCACGCCCGGGCGCACCGCTGAAGGACGTCCGGACCGCCTGACGTCTGCGTGCCGTGCGCTCCGGCCGGCCGCGTGCCCCTTGTCCCACGAGTCACCCTCTGGTCACCTACGACGTGTCCACCCCGGGCACGGGCCAGGTGTTGCCTCAAGGATACAGTTACCACACGGCAACTATGAACGCAGGGTCACCCCCGGGCGGGACGCCGAAGTGGGTACGGGACGGGAGTGCCGTCAGGCACGCGCGAGGGTCCGTTCAGGCGTCGGCGGTCTCCGACGGTACGGAACCGGGTCCTCCCTCTCGTCCGTTCCAGTCGAGGCAGACGACGAGCGCGTCGTCCTCCAGCGGAGTGCCGCCGTGGTACGTGGCGAGTTCCCGCAGGACCGCCCCCGGAACCTGAGTGGGCGGCAGCAGCCTCGTCGCGGTGAGCGCGCGGGCCAGCGCCCGTCGACCGTAGCGCTCCCCCTCGGGAGAGGCGGCGTCGTACACCCCGTCGCTGCCGAAGAGCAGCCGGTCCCCCGGCAGCACCGTGAAGCGCTGGGGGACGTAGACGGAGTCCTCGAACATCCCCAGGGGCAGCTGCGCCTCGAAGGAGACCGGCTCGACGGAGCGGTCCCCCAGGCGCCACAGGCGCGGCGAGCCCGCGTCCAGGGCCTCCACCTCGCCCGTGGCGAGGTCGAAGCGCAGGAGGAGTACGGAGACGAAGGCACTGCCGCGGTACTGGGCGTACACGGCCTGGTCCGCCAGAGCCGCCTGGTCCGCGAGGCCGAGGCCGGCCCGTCGGGCGTTACGGAGCGCGTTGATGGCGAGGTTCGTCAGCAGCGCGGCCTCGATGCCCTCCCCCATCCCATTGGTGACCGTCAGGGTCAGATGGTCGGCCGAGGCCGACCAGTCGTAGTTGTCCCCGAAGATCGCGTAGGCGGGTTCCAGGTGCGCGCCGAGGGCGAACTCGGGCCGGGCGCACGAGCGGCCCGGGAGGAGCTGCCACTGCATCTCGGCCGCGAGCGTCAGCCGGGTGGCCCGCCGTGCCAGGACGTACAGGTCCGTGTCGCGTTCCGCCACGAGGATCTCGTGGCCCAGTGCCTCGCAGACATGCCCCAGCTCGGGTAGCAGGAGCGCGAGGTCGCTCGCCGCCGGCAGAGCCACGGTGAGGACGCCCATCCGGTCGCCCCTGACGGTGACCGGCAGGTGCGCCTCGACGGAGTCGGCTCCGTGGATGACGTACGGCTCCTGGGCACCGAAGGCGCGTCCCTGCGGGCTGTCGTGGATCAGGACCGCCGGTGTCGCGTCGGGCACGCCTCCGACGAGCTGGAGCGAGCGCAGCCCGTAGTCGGCCAGCCGGAGTTCCACGCGCCCGGCGCCGCAGTGCTCCCGCAGGCCCTCCTCCACGACGCTCACCAGCAGGTGGGGGGCGGCCCGGCGCAGCGCCTGCTCGACAGCGGTGATCTCTTCCACGTGCTTCCGATTCTCCTTGTGCCCGAGGTGCAGTCCCGTCCACGGTCGGGACCGCGGACCCGTCGTCTAGGCCCGGACTTCGCACATGGTGTTTCAGGTGTCCAGCCAGCGGGGGCGGGTTTCGTCGATGCCGAGTAGTGCGAGGAGGTGGGCTTGAACA
>NZ_JBHUYJ010000089.1:14175-33342 GCF_042668715.1 Streptomyces sp. NPDC057271 | reverse complement strand
TCCACCCGGGCGCCGGTGCGGGCGAGGACCTCGGTGAAGCGCAGATCGCCCTGGAGGCTGCCCCGGCCGAGACCGGGCACGCGCACGCTCACCCCGGTGACCGCCGCGGCGGCGAAGACGTACGAGGCCGTCGAGGCGTCGGGCTCGATCGGCAGATCGGCCCCGCGATAGCCCGTCGGACGGACGGTGAACTCGCCGGGCGCACTCTCGTCCACCTCGGCGCCGAACCGCCGCATCAGGGCGATCGTCATGTCGATGTACGGCCGGCTGACGAGCTCCGGCACGGTCAGCGCCAGCGGCCGGCGCATCAGCGGGCCCGCCATCAGCAGCCCGGTCAGGAACTGGCTGCTGAGCGTGGAGTCGACGGTCAGCGCGCCGCCGTCGAGCCCCTGCGAGCGGACCCGCAGGGGCAGGCGCCCGCCGGGCCCGGTGGTGACCTCGGCCCCCAGCCGCCGCAGGGCGTCGGCGAGAGGGGCCACGGGGCGGGCGGTGAGCTGGTCGGAGCCCTCGAAGCCGAAGTCGCCGTGGCCCGTGGCCGCGAAGGGCGGCAGGAAGCGGGCCGCCGTACCGGCGTCCGCGCACCAGACGGTGCCCGCGCCGACCGGGCCTTGGCCCAGGCCGGTCACGTTCCAGACGCCGTCGTCGTCGGATGAGTCGATACGGACGCCCAGCCCCCGGAGGGCCTCGCGGAAGGCCGTGGTGTCGTCGCTCACCAACGGGGCGCCGAGGGCGCTCGTCGAGTCGGCGGCCGCCGCGAGCAGCAGCGCCCTGTTGGTGAGCGACTTCGACCCCGGTATCCGGGCGTGCAGGGCGGGGGTCGCCGGTACGGCGATGGTCATGGCTGTCCTTTGCGAGTACGGCCGCCGCGTGTGCGGCGGTCCGGGTGGGATCGCCGCACACCCCGGGCGTTCCGACGGCCGTCCCGCCCTGTGCGGCCGAGGTACGGAAGGCCGCCCGCGGTCAGCCGCCGGCCACCTCCGCGAGGAGGCCGCCGATGATCCGGGGTCCGTCGACGGTCAGTACGGACTCGGCGTGGAACTGCATGGACACGAAGCCGGCCGCCCGCAGACCGTGCACCTCGCCCGTCCCCGGGTCGCGGCTGACCTCGACGCGTCCGTGCACCGGGTGCTCGAACGAGTCCCCCGCGGAGTGCGCGGCGAAGGTGTTGTAGAAGCCCACCCGCTCCCGCGTGCCGAAGAGGTCGATCTCGTGCTGGGCACCCTGGTTGGGCGTCGGCCGGCGCACCAGGTCGAGCCCGATCAGGGTGCTGAGCACCTGGTGGCTGAGGCAGACCGCCATGAACGGCCGCCGCTCCTCCAGGAGCTGGGCCACCGCCGACCGCAGGTGCGCGATCTTCGGGTCGTTCGTCTCGCGCGGGTCGCCGGGGCCGGGGCCCATCACGACCAGGTCGTGCTCGTCGAAGCAGTAGCGCTCGTCGAAGCGCCGTACGCTCACCTCGCCGCCCAGCGAACGGATCTGATGGGCGATCATCTCCGTGAAGGTGTCCTCGGCGTCGATCACCAGCACACGGCGGCCGGACAGCGGACCGCCCGTGCCGTCACGCGTCCCCTGGTCCTTGAGCCAGAAGTCGGCGATGCGCTCGTTGCGTTCGTCGAGGGCCTCGCGGACCGCGGGGTGCGCACCGAACCGGATGGGCTCCGGGTCGCCGAGCGCGGCGAGCAGTCCGGCCGCCTTGGCCCGGGTCTCGTGCACCTCGGACTCCGGGTCGGAGTGGCGTACCAGGGTCGCGCCCACCCCGATCCGCATCATGCCCTCGTCGTCGATGTCTGCGGTACGGATCAGGATCGAGGAGTCCAGGGTGCGGCCACCGGCGGCGTCTCGGCCGATCAGGGCGGCCACACCGCTGTAGTAGCCCCGGCCCTGGGGCTCGTACCGGCTGATGACCCGCGCGGCGCTCTCCAGCGGGGAGCCGGTCACGGTCGGCGCGAAGAGCGTCTCGCGCAGGATGTCCCGCACGTCGCGGTCGGTCCGGCCCTCGATGAAGTACTCGGTGTGCGCCAGCCGCGCCATCTCCTTGAGATAGGGGCCCACCACCCGGCCGCCCTCCGGGCAGATCCGGGCCATCATCTTGAGTTCCTCGTCGACGACCATGTACAGCTCGTCGGCCTCCTTGGGGTCGGCGAGGAACTCCATGACGCCGTCGAGGTCCGGGCCGGCCGCAGGGTAGCGGTAGGTGCCGCTGATCGGGTTCATCACGGCCGTACCGTCGTGGACGCTGATGTGCCGCTCCGGAGTGGCGCCCACGAACGTCCGCTCGCCGGTGTGCACGAGGAACGTCCAGTACGCCCCCGCCTCCCGCTGCACCAGGCGGCGGAAGAACGACAGCGCCGCGGGCAGGCCGAACCCGGGCAGCCGCGCCGTGAACGAGCGCCGCATCACGAAGTTGGCGCCCTCACCGGTGCCGATCTCGTCCGCGACGACCCGCCGCACGATCTCCGCGTAGGCCTCGTCGTCGACGTCGAAGTGGCCGTCGGTCACCTTCACCGGCTCGTCGGGCAGCAGCGGAAGCGTCGCGCGCAGCGGCACCGAGGCCTGTTCGCGCACCGCCATCGCCAGCAGCGGCGCGCCGTCGTCGGGAGCGGCGAAGCCCCGCTCGGCGAGCTGACGGTAGGGGATGAGGGTGAGCAGCTCCGTGCGGGCGCCCGTGCCCTCCTGGTCCTGTGAGGGGAGGTCGAGGTCGGCGAGCGACGCGAGCTCCGTCACGTCGCCGGCCAGCAGTTCCAGGGTGTCCGGGTCCACCGTCTCGGGCCGGTGCATCAGTGCGAACGCGCCGGCGGAGCCGTCGAGGATGCGTGCCAGGAGGTCGTGCGCGCTGTCCTGCCTTGCCATGGGGATTCCTTTCGGCGGTGGGGCGCGATCAGAGCGCCGCGCCGCCCGCGTCGAGTTCGCTCAGCACGGTCTTGGCGGACACGACGCGGGCCGCGCGCTGTGCCGCGTAGTCGAGGGCGAGCCGGTGGTGTTCGGCCGAGAAGTCGGCCACGGCGTCCGCCACCAGGAAGGGCTTGATGTCGTTGGTGAAGGCCTCGACCGCCGTCATCAGGACGCCCACGTGCGCGTACACACCGCAGATGATCAGCTGGTCGCGCTGGTGGAACCGCATCCGCTCCAGCAGGTCGGACTTGAAGAAGGCGCTGTAGCGCCACTTCGTGAACGTCCAGTCGCCGAGGCCCGGTTCGAGGGGCTCGACCACCTTGCGGTGCTCGGGCGTGGGATTCATCCCCGGCCCCCAGAAGTCCTTCAGCAGTCCGCGCTGTTCGGGCGTCATGCCGCCGGGCTGTGCCGTGTACGCGATGGGGACGCCGAGCTCGGCACACCGTTCGCGCAGCAGCGCGGTGTTGCCGACCAGCGCGTCGCCGGGCGCCTCGGAGCGCGGGAACGGCTTGAGGAAGTACTCCTGCATGTCGTGGAGCAGCAGGACGGCACGCCGGGGGTCCACGGGCCAGCTGACGGTGTTCTCCGGCAGCTCGCCCTCCTGGGGCATCGGGTAGGGCTCGATCGGGGGAATACCGGGCATGGGCCGGTCGGTCCTCTCTTCGCTGGGGGCCGAGCGTGGCAGCGCCGACCACGGTCGGTTCGTGCGGTGGGTGACGTGGCCCGCCCGGCCGGACAGGAGGCGGTCCACGGGTACGGACGAGTGCGCGCCGCCGTACGGCGCCGCGTTCATCCCCGCCAGGCGGAGACGACGTCGATGGCCTGCTGCGGATTGAGGCGCGGGTCGCAGAAGCTGAGGTACTTGTCGCCGAGGCGGTCGAGGCCCGACTCGTCCATGACGCACTCGGTGACGGTCTCCGGGGTCGTCTCCAGGTGCAGGCCCGCCGCGACGCCGCCGTTCTGGCTCACCGCGGCCTGGAAGTTCTCGACCTCGCGCACGACCGTCCGCACCAGGCGTGTCTTGAGCCCCTCGGGGCTGGAGACCGTGTTCCCGTGCATCGGGTCCGACAGCCACAGCACCGGGTGACCGGCCTGGGCGACCGCCTCGACCAGCGCGGGCAGCCGCTCGCCGGCGTTGTCGGCACCCATGCGCGCGATCAGCGTCAGCCGCCCGGGACGCCGCTGGGCGTCCAGGCGCTCGCACAGGGCGAGGAGCTGGTCGGGCGTCATGGTCGGGCCCACCTTGACGGCGACCGGATTGGAGACCGCGGCCAGGAGCCCGATGTGGGCGCCGTCCAGCTGCCGGGTGCGTTCACCCACCCACGGCCAGTGCGTGGACGTCAGCAGCAGCGAGCCGTCCGGCTCACGGCGCAGCAGCGGAAGCTCGTAGTCGAGGAGCAGCGCCTCGTGGCTGGTCCACACGGGCACCTCGAGCTCGGACCGGGTGGCGGTGCCGCGCCAGCCCAGGTAGTGCATGGTGTCGCTCGCGGCCCGGTAGCCGCTCAGCAGGTGACGGGGGTCGGGCCGGCGCAGTACCGCGTCCGGCTCCGGACGGTTGACCATGTGCCCGCGGTAGACGGGGAGTCGGGTCCCGTTGACGGTCTCGGTCGGGGAGGAGCGGGGCTTGCCGTACTGCCCGGCGATCCTTCCCACCCTGATGACGGGCTTGCCCGAGGCGAGCTTCATGGTCCCGGCCAGCACGTCGAGCAGCGCGGCCTTGCGTGTGACGTCCTCGGGCGTGGCCTCGGCCGGGTCCTCGGCGCAGTCGCCGGTCTGGATCACCTGGAGATGTCCCGCGGCCGCTTCCATCAGCAGGGCGCGCAGACGGCGCACGGCGTCGGCGTCCACGAGGGCCGGCATCCGCCCGAGATCCGTACGGACCTCTTCCAGGGAGGCGTGGCCTTCCCAGTCGGGCTGCTGCAGCGCGGGTATGGACCGGAGGTAGGACTGAATGTCGATCATCGATTCCCTCAGCGAGCATGCCGGAGCGAATCCGGGCAGGAGCGGACGTGGTCAAATTCGCAGTGGGGCACGGGCACGGACGGGTGTCTGTCGGCGGGCTCCGTCCGGACAACGCGGTATTCAGCGGTTCACAGGCGGATTCCGGCGGACCATGAGTAATCCCGGAGAGTGCCGCGCGCTTCGTCGCGGCGCTTGCGTCGATCGTTCGAGCTTCACTATCGGGTCGACGGAACGGGCCACGCAACGACGGCCCGAGGAGTACGTCAAGTGCGCTCGGAGTTCACGGTGACGGCCGTGAGGAGAAGCCCCTGGGACCGCCTCCAGCGGCCCGCGAATCCACGGATTCGGCGTGCGCCGATTCTGGGTCCCGGTATGAGCAGACGGGCGGAGAACGTGCCGTCACCGGGAGAGACGGTGATCAGTACCTGGTCGAATTCCAGCCCTCGACCGGTCAGCGGATACCAGGCCTTGTAGACGCTCTCCTTCGCGCTGAAGAGCAGACGGTCCCAGCTGACATCGGGCCGGCGCCCACCCAGTTCCGCGAGGTGGGCGCGTTCCTCGTCCACGGTGACGAGCGCGCGGGCGCCGCTGGTGGGGATCGGCGCATCGGGCTCGGCGTCGATGCCGACCGCCGCGACATCGCACGCCAGGGCCACGGCCGCGGCGCGGTAGCCCGCGCAGTGGGTCATGGACCCGACGACGCCGGCAGGCCACCGCGGAGCGCCCTCGGCGTCGGGCAGGATCGGCGCGGCGGGCACGCCGAGCCGCGCGAGGGCCGTGCGGGCGCAGGACCGGACGGTGGTGAACTCCCGGCGTCGCGCGATGCCCGCCGTGGCGATCACCCGACGCTCGGAAGGAAAGAGAGGGTCCCCCGCGACGTCCTCGAATTTCTCGGCGGACACCGTGCGCGAGGGCAGCAGATTTTCGATCAACGCGACCTCGGTGCTGTGAATCGAGGGCACGCCGATTCGGCAGGGACTCTTCGTCGGCGTCGAATGTCTTTGCCGAATCGGCGTGTGTGCCGGTCGCCGGACCGTGTGAGAGGTCGATTCACACAGTCATGAGCGACGTCAGGTCCCGGGCGTATTTCTCGATGAGCGACGGGGAGATGTGCGGAATGTCCGCGTCGGCCCCGACCTTGGCCGCCTGCACCGCGGCACGGAATCGCTCGGAGGGAATGTCGGATCCACGCACCGCGGTCTCCGGTTCCTTGAATCCGTGAATCAGCGGCAGCGACGAATGATGCCGCTGCTCCTCGGAAAGCGCCCGCATGGCCGTCTCGAACCGGTCGAGCCAGTCCGCGTAGTCGTCGATCCTTTCGATGCGACGGCCCGACTCACTCAGCCAGTCGACGAAGGTGTCGAGCGAGATCCCGTCGTCGTGCGGGTTCACCAGACTGAACGTCCGGTACTCGCCGGTGACCTGTCCACCCAGCGACACGACGGCCGCGGCGGTGAAGTCCACCGGGAGCCCGTCGTAGTGAGCCCTCGGCCGCTTGCCCGTACCGTCGGCGCGGTAGAAGGACGCGGGGGCGATACCGGTCGCCAGGACGCTGAAGAGGAGCCGGGAGAACATGTCGGGGACATTGAGCTGACCGCCGTATCGGCTGTGGGCGAGGATCATGTTCGACCGGAACACCGTGACCGGGAGGCCGCACAGGTCGTGCGCCTCGCGCAGCAGGACCTCGCCCGCCCACTTGCTCGTCGCGTAGCCGCTGGCGTAGCCCGCGTCGACCGGCTGGACGGGGAGCGCCTGCCTGATGTCGGGGTCCTCGCCCAGGGCGGGGTTCCGGGAGGTGGCGACGGCCACGCTGGATATGTACGTGAACGGCTTCATCCGTCCGCTGAGCGCCAGGCGGACCAGCTCGGCGGTTCCCACCACGTTGGCCTCGAACAGGTGGTTGTACGGCAGCACATGGTTGACGAGCGCACCGGCGTGGACGATCAGGTCCACCTCCTCGGAGAGCCTCTGCCACGTACGGTCGCTCAGCCCCAGCTGCGGTTCCGCCATGTCGCCCGCCACGACCTCCAGATGGTCGGCGGCCAAGTCCTCGAACCGCCGGGCCAGCTGCCCGTCGCCGCCGGCGAACGACTCCTCGAAGCGCTTCCTGGCAGCCGCCACGTCCTTCCCGCGGACGAGGCAGATCAGCCGCCCGTCGGTCTTCTCCAGCCGCTCCAGCCACTCCATCGAGAGGAAGCGCCCGAGGTATCCGCTCGCCCCGGTCAACAGGACGGTACGGGGCGAACCGGCGGGAAGGGCCAGCCGCTCGGCCGCGGCGAGCGTCTCCTCGTCGATGAACTTGTCCAGGGTGAGGTCCGCGGCCCGGACCTCGCGGCTTCCCTGCCCGTGCACCGCGGCGAAGCCGGGCCGGTTCGCCGCGGTCCCGCGCTTGGCCTCGATGTGGTCGGCCATCTGCTGGAGGTCGGTGGCCGCACTGATGATCATGTCCACCGGGACCCGTACCCCGAAGACGTCGTCGAGCAGGTCGGAGAACGCCACCGCGGTGAGCGAGTCGCCACCCAGGTCCCTGAAGTGCGCCGAGGGGCTCACCTCGACCCCCGAGCCCGTCAGCAGCGCCTGCGCCGCACGCTGGAGCGTCTCGAGGACGGGCCGGTCCGCGGCACCGCGACGGACGTCCAGCAGCTGCTCGTTCTCGCGCGCGGCGATGTCCGCGTACAGCTCTTCGAGGCGCTCCCGGTACCGCTCCAGCAGACGGGGACGGAGAAGCTTCCGGTGATCCGAGAGCAGGCCGTTGTCCTGGCTGAACGGCTCGGTCTCGACCAGGAATTCGCGTGGAATCTCGTAGGAGTTCAGCCCCTCCTCCTTCGCGACCCGAACGAAGGAATCGCTGAGCTGCTGCTGCAGTTCCTCCACGCGATCGCCGAAACGGGCGAGGGCGTCCACGGAAGGAACGACGACCGCCAGGAGATAGGACCGCTCACTGTTCCCGTACACGAATATCTGACGGACCAGAGGACTGTAGGCGAAGATCGCCTCCAGGCGCGCGGTCGCCACGAACTCGCCTTGGGAGAGCTTCAGTACGCTCTTACGGCGGTCGATGATGGAATGGCGTCCCGGAGCGATCTCGGCGACGATGTCGCCCGTCTTGTAGAAGCCCTCCTCGTCGAGGAGTTCGGCCGTCAGCTCCGGATGGTTGTAATAGCCGGGAATCAGGGCGTCGGTCTTGAGCAGGAGCTCTCCGCGCGGATGCGGCGAATCGGTGAGGTAGTAACCGAGTTCGGGAACGTCGACCAGCTTGTAGTCGATGACCGGGGGGCTCAGCATCTCTCCGTCGACCGAGACGGCGGCGGCCTCGGTGGAGCCGTAGATGTTGTGCAGCTCGATGCCGAGGAGCGACTCCATGAACACCGTCAGCTCGGCGGACAGGGGAGCGGAGGCACAGCCGGCCCAGGCGACCCGGCCGCCCAGCAGATCCCTCCGCATGTCCGCCCTGACCTGCGCTTCGAGTGCGGCACGGTCGCCGCCGCCCGCCGCGGTCACGCGATCGAGTTCGCTCTGGTACTTCTGGAAGATCAGCTCGCAGACGCGCGGTATCAGTGAGAGCTCCGTCGGGCGCGCCAGCGCGATGTCCTCGAAGAAGGTCGACAGGTCGCTCCTGGCCGTGAAGTACGTGATGCCGCCCCGCGCCAGGGTGTTCTTCAGCGAGGAGTGGCCGGCGACATGGCTCATCGGCATGTAGCTGAAGGTGACCGTCTGGCCCTCGGAGAAGAGCTTCGACCACGCACCGCCCCACATCGCGCTGGTCAGCCGGTCGGTGTACATGGCGCCCTTGGGCGTTCCCGTGCTGCCCGAGGTGTAGATGAGCATCGCCAGCGGGTCGTCGCCGTCGGCCGGGACGAAGAGCGGCGCATCGGGAAGACCGGCGCCCCGGCGGAGCACCTCGGGAAGGGAGTCGACGCGCACGGGACGGCCGGCGCTCTGAAGACGGCCGCGCGCCTCGCCGAGCGCGTCGATGTGGTCGCTGACCTCCTCGTGGAAGTCGAACACCAGGATCCGCTCGACCGACGGGCTCCCCAGAGCGAGCTCGACCGCCCGGTCCAGGCGCTCGACGCTCGCGGCCACGAGGCGGGACTCCGTCTCGTCGACGATGGCTCCCTGCTGCGACGCCGGCGAACTGGTCTGGAGCGGGACGTTGGCGAACCCGAGGTACGTGCACGCCAGGTCGATGACGGTGTAGCCGCCGCTGGAGAAGCCGAGCATGGCGACGCGGTCGCCCGGCTTCAGCGGATGCTGCGCGTCACCGTGCCATTCGTTCGCCACCGCGCGTACGCGTGCCCACAGCTCGCCGAAACTGGTCTCCTCGTACCGGGGGAGCAGACGGTACGAGACGCGGCCGGTCCCGGGGTCCCGCACGAATTCCCTGGCCCGTTCACCGATCGCAGGCCGATCCGCGTAGCGGACCATTACGTTTTCCATCACTTGCGCAAGTCGCATTTTTGGTCTCCGCGTCGTGTACGGACCTGATCGCGAGGAAAGGGATCATCGAATTCGCCACCCCTGCTCGCGACGCGACGCTACCGACTCGGGCACCCCGTGGGCCAAGCCGAAGAACGTCTATGTCAGGTCCGTCGCACAAAAGGAGACCGCACGGCAGATCCGCCCTGTCGGAAAGGGAATTGCGGGCACACGAGAAAGCGCCGATACCGTACGGCATCGGCGCTTCGGCCGAGTTCAGTCGTCCCGCAGGGATTCGGCGCAGCGGTCGCTCTGGTGGATCTGGACCTGGATCTGGTGCTGGTTCTGGCTCTGAGGGTTCTGGCTCTGAGGGTTCTGGCTCTGACGGTTCTGGCTCTGGTGGGTCAGGACCTGCAACCCGTCGGCGGAACTCGCGTCGTTCGGCGTGTAGACCTCGAGACGGTGGTCGGGGCTGTCGGGCTGCAACCAGACCTGGTAGTCCACGCTCACGGCACCCACGGTCGTGTGCTGGATGTGCATGGTTCCCGTGGTGCAGTCCGCGACGTCCCGGTTCGCCCACAGGGCGGAGAAGTCGTCGCTGCGCATGGTGAGTTCGCCGATCAGCCCCGCCAGTCGCGCGTCGGTGGGGTAGCGGCCGGCCGTCAGCCGGAGGTACGCCACATGGGCGCGGGCGAGCGTGTGCCAGTTGCTGTACAGGTCACGCGTGACCGGATCGAGGAAGAACATCCGGGGGATCGACGGTCGACGCTCCGGATCGTCCGGCGTCTCGAAGCCGATGTGCTCGGCGAGAAGCGCGTGCCCGCTGCGGTTCCACGCGAGCACGTCTCCACGGCGGCCCAGGACGATCGCCGGCGTGGCCTCGCCCAGGGACTCCAGGAGCGCCAGGACCCTCTTGTGCGGTTCCTCCGCCGGGGGCTCGGCAAGCCGTGGCGTCGCCGAGTGCCGGGCGAGGTTGTGCAGGTGCACCGTCTCGGTCGCGTCGAGCTGCAGCGCCCGGGCCAGCGCGTCGAGCACCTGCTCCGACGCCGTCTCGGCCTGCCCCTGCTCCAGCCGCGTGTAGTAGCCGGCGCTGACTCCGGCGAGCTGGGCGAGCTCTTCCCGCCGCAGCCCGGGAACGCGGCGCCCGGTGCCATGGGTGCGCAGCCCGATCTCGTCCGGGGTGACCCGGTCACGGCGGCTCTTCAGGAACGTTCCGAGGCTCTCCACGACTGCAAGCGTATGCCGAACGCGTGCACGGCTGGGTATACCTGTCAGGTGTACCCCCAGCAGGGGGGTGGCTGTGGACATGGCCATGGCCGACGGTCGAGTCATGTCGGAACAGCACTCACACAACTCACCCGGCCTGCGTGCGTGGCTCGGACTGCTGGTCGTACTCGGGCCCGTCCTGCTGGTCTCCATGGACGGGTCGATCCTGTACCTGGCGATGCCCCGGGTCAGCCAGGACCTCACACCCACGGCCGACCAGGCCCTGTGGACCCTGGACATCTACGGCTTCGCGGTCGGCTCGCTGCTGATCGCGTTCGGCAACATCGGCGACCGGTACGGCCGGCTGAAGCTGCTGATGATCGGAGCGACCGTCTTCGGCCTCGCGTCCGCGGCCTCCGCCTTC
This sequence comes from Streptomyces sp. NPDC057271, assembly GCF_042668715.1. Lineage (NCBI taxonomy): Bacteria > Bacillati > Actinomycetota > Actinomycetes > Kitasatosporales > Streptomycetaceae > Streptomyces > Streptomyces sp. NPDC057271. The sequence continues at coordinate 22,442 of NZ_JBHUYJ010000089.1, read as the reverse complement.
GCGCCCAGCGCGGAACTCCTCATCGCGTCCCGCGCGCTGATGGGTGTGGCCGGCGCGACCCTGCTGCCGTCGGCGCTGGCCGTGCTGAGCGAGCTGTTCACCGACCCGCGCCGGCGGGCGCAGGCCATCGGCATCTTCGCCGCGGCCTTCGCGGCGGGCTTCGCCATCGGCCCGGTCGCGGGCGGCATCCTGCTGGAACGCTTCTGGTGGGGCTCGGTCTTCCTCATCAACCTGCCCGTCATCGCTCTCTTCCTGATCTTCGCCCCCGTCCTGCTGCGTGAAGTCAGCACGACCCGTCCAGGCCGCATCGACGCCTTCAGCGTCGCGGCCTCCGCGGCCGGCCTCCTGGGCCTGGTGTACGGCCTCAAGCACGCGGCCGCCGAGGGGTTCTCGCTGTTCTCCGTCCTGGTGGGCCTGGCCGGCATCGTGCTGCTGGCCCTGTTCGTACGCCGGCAGCGGCACCTCGAACACCCGTTGATGGACTTCTCCCTCTTCCGCGACCGGGTCTTCACCGTCGCGATCATCACGGGCCTGTTGCCGCTCGCGGCCTGGTCGGCGGCGGCCTACCTGTCAGGCGTCTACCTCCAGTCCGTCCTGGACCTTCCCGTCCTGCAGGCGGCACTCCTGGCACTTCCCGGCGCCGTGGTCCTCACCGTCACCTGTGTCGTCACGCCGATGTTCGTCGACCGCGTCGGCAAGCGGACGATCCTCATCATCTGCCACTTCTCCATCGCGGCAGGGCTGCTCTTCCTGCTCCCCACCACCATCACCGGCGGCGTCGGCTGGTACATCGCGTCCACGTCCATCGCGGGCCTCGGTTACGGCATCTCCTTCAGCGTCGTCGCCGACACCGCGGTCGGCGCGGTCCCGGCCGAGCGGGCCGGTTCGGCCGGCGCGATCGCCGAGACCAGCAACGAGATCGGCAACGCCCTCGGCATCGCGCTCATCGGCTCCCTCGCCGCGCTGCTCTTCCGGCTCCAGGGACCCGACCTCGCTCCCACGCTCGACGAGACCCTGCAGCTGCCCGGGCTCGCCTCCGCGGTGGTCACGGACGCGAAGTCCGCCTTCGTCACCGGCCTTCACGCCGCTGTGGCGGTGGCCAGCCTCCTGCACGTCGCGCTGGGCGTCCTGGCACTTCGCTGGCTGCCCAGGACCGAGGCGGTGGCGGAATCCCCGGCCGACGCCTCGGCCGCCCCGGTCGAGCGGAAGGCCGACCGGGTGGAGAGCACGCCTCGTTGAGACACCGGGCCCGGCGGCGCGGGCTCGTCGTCCGCCGGTTCCCCGATCACCAGGCGCACCCCATGAACGGCCGTGCCCCGGTCCGCAGCCTCCCCCCTGCGGACCGGGGCACGGTCGTTCTCCGGGCCGCCGGGCACGGGCGAGAATCGCCAGGCGCGCGGGCGAGCGGCATACGGCCGGGCCCGGACGGTCAGATGCCGTCCGGGCCCAGGAGTGTGAGAGGCCGGTGCCGTCAGCGGGCCGCCGGCACCTCGTACAGCGTGACGACCGACGTGAAGATCTCCTCGTCGTTCTGGTCCGCCGTGATCAGCATGCGAGGCCGCCCGTCCAGGTCGCGGGGCAGGGCCTTGGCCGTGACCCAGCACGGGGCGTCGAGTTCGGCGTACCGGCTGAAGTCGCACTGCATGCCGACGACCAGGGTCTGCCGCGGATGCGCCGCGGCCTGCGCGGCCTGGCGCGCGGCCTCCAGGAGCAGCATGCCCGGGGCGTGGTCGACGGGGTGGTCGAAGAGGACGGGGTGGGAGGTGTCCGTCCGCAGCTGCCAGCGGAGGGGGGCGTCGGTGCACGAGAGCACGACGTCCTGGAAGCGGTCGCGGCCCGTCTGCTGCGCCGGAGAGGGCGGCGGCAGCGGCAGGACCCGGGCGTTCGCGCTCTCGATGTCGGCGTACCGACCACGCAGCCGCTCGTAGACCGCCCGGTCCTGGATCGTGAAACCGGTACGGGCGGTGGCCAGTCGGCGTCCCGCGCGCTCGGCCGCGACGGAGAGCGTGACGGCCGTCGCCCGTTCCCTGCGGTACTTCACGTCCGAGGCGGTGATGTGGAGTTCGATCTCGGCGTCGGCGCCCCCGTCGACCCGCAGCGCCTCCGGGTCGGCGTCCCACCCGAAGTCCCTCCAGAGCAACTGGTGCCCGAAGGGGACGTCGTACGCGCCGTGCGACAGCAACGGCAGCGTCTGGCGCACCGTCTCCGTCAGGAGGAGGGGGTCGTGCCGTCCCAACCGGGTCAGGTAGAAAGCGTGCTCACATGGCCATCGGGCGGTGACGGTGAAGGTGTCGTCCCCCGTCCGGTGCCAGCTGACGAGGAGCACCTCGGCGGGATTCGTCTTATGGGTGTACGACATCGGCACAGGCACGGGACCGGTGGTCGTCCGGCCTCGCGCAAGGTCTATCGGAAGCACAACAGTTCTCCCCTGACTGTTCCACAACAATTGCGGGGTCGGAGCACTGGTGTCTCGACCGTCCGCTCACATAAGATAGTGGTCACTCTTTTTCTTTGTCGAGGTAATACGAGGTAACGGGCCAGTGGCGGAACACAGGCAGGAACGGGCAATCCGCACGCGGGAGCTGGTACTCCGGGCCGCGGCGGAAGTGTTCGACGAAGCCGGGTACCTCGGCGCGAGCATCACCAAGATCCTTGAGCGGGCGGGCGTCACGGCCGGCGCCGTGTACTTCCACTTCCGGTCGAAGGAGGGGCTGGCCCGCGCGGTCATCCTCGAACAGGCCGCGGACCTGAAGTTCCCCGAGGGGGAGGGCGGTCTCCAGCAACTCCTGGACATGACCGGCTATCTCGCGGTCGAGATGCAGCGCAACACCCTGCTGCGGGCGGGTGTCCGACTGGCGGTCGAGCAGGGGGTGGTGGGCAAGCAGGAGTACTCGATCTACGAGTGGTGGGCCGACCGCTTCCACCAGGAGCTGGTCGTGGCCCGCCAGAAGGACCAGCTGCTCGACGGCGTGGACGAGGCGGCGTTCGCGCAGCTCCTGGTCGCCGCGTACACCGGTACGCAGGTCATGTCGCAGCTCTCCACCGGCCGCGCGGACCTGCCCCGTCGGATCGCCGACATGTGGCGCTGTCTGCTGCCGGCCCTCGCGCCGGCCTCCGTCATCACCGGCCTGCGGATCCCCGAGGGCGACACGGTGGGCGACGCGGTGGGCGCCACGTGAGCCGTCCCCTTCGGGTCGTACTGACCGGGGCGACGGGGTTCGTGGGCTCACGTGTCCTGCACGGACTGACCGAGTCCGCGCGCGCGACCGGTCGCGCGCTCTCGGTCCGCGCCCTCGGCCGTTCGGCGTCCGCGCCCGCCTCCGCCCCGCCGGGGGTGACATGGACCCCGGTCGACCTGACGGACCGGGAGTCGCTCCGTACGGCGGCGGGTGGGGCGGACGTCCTGATCCACCTCGCCTCGCGCATCTCCGGCGACGAGGCCCAGTGCGCCGCGGTGAACGTCGAGGGCACGGCGGCCCTGGTCGACGAGGCCGTCCGCCGGGGCGTGGACCGTATCGTCCACCTGTCCACCGCCGCGGTCTACGGACCGGGCCCGCACCGCGGGATCGCGGTGGACGAGATCGTGCCCGCCCCGGTCTCACCCGCCAGCCGCACCCGGCTGGCCGGCGAGGCGCCGGTGCTGGCCGCGGGCGGAACAGTGCTGCGCCCCGGGCTCGTCCTGGGCGCGGGCGACCGCTGGGTGGTGCCCGCCCTCGCGGAGCTGCTCGAACGTGTCCCGGCCCGATGGGACGGCGGCCGTGGGCTGCTGTCGCTGGTGGACGTGGACGACCTGGCGCGTTTGATCACCACCCTGGCGACGGCACCGGAGGCGCCGGCGCCCGGAATCCACCACGCGAGCCATCCCCGGCCCGTCGCCAACGGCGACCTGATGGCGGAGCTGGCGGCACTGGACGTCCTGCCCGCGGCCGATGAGGACTGGCCGTGGGAGACCTGCCTTGACCGACTGCGGGACACACCGGGCCGTATGAGCGAGCGTCAGTTCTCGCTGCTCGCCCAGGACCACTGGTACGTCTCCGAGGACATCTGGCACACGACGTCCTGCCCTCCGGGCCCGGGCCCCCTGACCCGCCTCGCGGCGGCGGCACCCTGGTATCGCGCCTTCCTCGCCGAACGGAGGGTGGCGGGGGCGGCGCGGTAGCGGGGGCGCAGGGCACGGCGAAGGACCCTGTCCCGAACAGCCGCCGTGGTCGTCGGGTGTACGCGATCATGGCGGGATGGACGCTCGATTTCTTGGCATCAAGCAGCTGGCCGGCACTCCGTCCGTGGCGGTCGTGGTCGACGTCATGCGCGCCTTCACGGTGGCCCCCTGGGCCTTCGCCCAGGGGGCGGAGAAGATAGTTCTCGCCGAGTCGCTGGACGAAGCCCTGGCGCTCAAGGCCCGCCACCCGGACTGGGTGGCCCTCAAGGACGGACCCTCCCGCGCCCGGGTTCGACATCGTCAACTCGCCGGGCATGCTGCGGTCGATCGACCTCGGGGGGCGGACGGTGGTGCAGAAGACCACCGCGGGGACGGTCGGCGCCCTCGCGGTCAAGGAGGCGTCGCTGGTCCTGTGCGCGAGCTTCGTGGTGGCGGAGGCGACGGCCCGGGTCCTGCGCACACGCGCGTGCGACAGTGTCACGTTCGTGGTCACCGGTGAGGACGGCCTGGCGGACGAGGACCTGGCGTGCGCCCAGTACATGGCCCGGCGGGCCGCCGACGAGGCGACGGATCCCGCCGAGTTCCTCCGCCGAGCCGCCGAGTCACGTGCCGCGGCCGAACTGATCGACGGGATACGCCAGGGGGTCCACCCCGACGACGTCGGGCTCTGCCTCGAGGTGGACCGCTTCCCCTTCGCCCTGGTGGCGACCCCCGAAGGCCCCCTCATGACCCTCCGTCCCCACACACCGCCCACGCTCTGACACAGGGCGATCGGCCCGTCGCTGCGGCGCGCCGCTCAGGGAGAGGTCTCACCGCCCAGGGCGCCCGTCCCGGGGCCTCGGGGCACCGAGGGGTCGTGCCGTGTCAGCCGGTTCCTCGGTCAGGAGCGGCCGTTCCCCGTCGTGGGGCCGGGTGAGGCATCGGGCCGGCGGAGGCCGGGGGCGCCCTGGTGGGCCCGGGCATGGGCCTGGTCCTGGGCCTGGTACTGGGCCGGCCGGCTCTCGGCGACCTGATAGGTGGCCTGCTGTTCCGGGGCGCCTTCGGTCTTCATCGCCTTGGTCTCGCTCTTGAGGATGCGGGCGGCCTTGCCCGCGTTGCGGGCGAGCTCGGGCAGTTTCCTGGCGCCGAAGACGAGGATGACGACGATCAGGAGGATCGCTATCTCGCTGATTCCGAACACTGTTCTCCGCTTCCTGTTGTCAGACGCCGACGCCGAAGTCGGTCGCGAGGACGGCGAGGCCGGAGGCGTAACCCTGGCCCACGGCCCGGAACTTCCACTCGGAGCCGTGGCGGTCGCCCTTGGCGAGGCTCACACCCATGTCGTCTTCTCCCGGTCGTAGCGCTCGGGCGGCAGTAAATCTACAGTGATGTAGAAGGTGCGGGAAGTGTGGAGCGCGACAGTCACCGTTCCACCGGCGCAGGACGTCGCCGCCAACGCCACGGAAACAGGAGCGGGCCGAGCCGTGTCGTCTCAGTACGATGAACCGCCCAGCAGTGGCGGGTCGAGTTGGCGGGAGGGCGGCGGTATGACGGACCACAAGCGGGAGGGACGGGACGCGTCTCCCCGGCGGCGGGGCCAGGGGGAACTCGAAGCCCAGGTGCTGGCCGCGCTGCGGCAGGCGTCCGGCGCCCACACGGCGGGCTGGGTGCAGGAGCGCCTCGGGGGCGACCTCGCCTATACGACGGTCATCACGATCCTGACTCGCCTCCACGTCAAGGGCGCGGTGTCCCGCGAGCGGGTGGGCCGGTCGTTCGAGTGGACGGCGGTCGCCGACGAGGCCGGTCTCGCGGCGCTGCGGATGCGGAAGGTCCTGGACGCGGAGGCGGACCGCCAGGCCGTGCTGGCCAGCTTCGTGACCGCTCTCTCGCCCCGTGACGAGCGACTGCTGCGCGACCTGCTGGCCCAGGACTCCGAGGAGGGGGAGGGCTGACGCCATGGGGGTCTTCGTCTTCCTTCCGCTCGTACTGCCTCTGACGGCATGGCCTGTCGCCCGTCTCGCCGAACAGCATCTGCACCCACGCGCCGCGACCTGGCTCCTGTCGGTCGTCGCCGGGGTCCTGGCGGTGTGCAGCACCCTCTGCCTCGCGCTGCTCGTGGTGGTCGGCACCGCGCAGCTGCCCGGAAACCCGCTGCCGGACGGCTGGTCGGACCCCGAGGTCCGCGAAGCCGTCCCGTACGACGAGATCGCGGGCAGGGCCGCCATCCCCGCCCTGATCGCCGTCGTCGCAAGCTGCGCGCGGTCCGCCTGGCGCCACCACCGGCTGCGCCGACGCGCCTGGTGGGCGCTGGACGGCGTACGGGAGTCCCCGGTCACGGTGCTCCGGGACCCGACTCCGTACGCCTACGCACTGCCCGGCCGGCGTCGCCGTGGCCGCATCGTCGTGACGTCCGGGATGCTGGCCGAACTCGGCGCGCCCGAACGCAGGGCCCTGTTCGCCCACGAACGCGTTCATCTGGACGCCCGTCACCACCGTTTCCTGCTCGCCGTGCAGCTCGCGGCCCGAGCCAACCCCTTTCTGCGGCCCCTGCGTACGGCCGTCACCTACACCACCGAGCGCTGGGCGGACGAGAGCGCCGCCACGGTGATCGGCAACCGCCGTACCGTCGCCCGCGCCATCGGCAAGGCAGCGCTCATCTCACGCGGCGCGCCCGTGGAGACGCTGGCCGGGTTCGCGGACGCCGGACCGGTTCCGCGTCGCGTGGCCGCCCTGCTGGGACCCGCTCCCGCCGCCCGCCTCTGGCCGCCCGTGTTCACCACCGTGGGCCTGGCCACCTGGGGGGCCGCGGCCGGTACCACGGTCTCGGCGTTTTCCTCCGCGAACTCGGCCGTCACCCTGTTCCTCGTTCTCAAGGCGGCGACCCCGCTCTAGCTCTACGGAGCCGGTCCGGTCCTATGCTGGATCGGGGGTACCGGGGGAAGGGGAAACGGGTGGACTGGTTCTGGTGGGTACTCATCCTGTTCTGGACGGGCGGCTTCGCCTGGGTGGCGGACAACGTCCGTACCGCGCTGCGCAATCGCCACGAGCGCAAGCTGGAGCTGCTGGAGGCGGCGAAGCAGGAACGGCTGGCTCTTGAGGCCGCGCACAAGACGCCGGAGCCGGTGTGCGGGTGTACGCATCACCTCGCCAAGCACGACAAGCAAGGCCGGTGCCATGAGCGGGTCGAGGTCCCGACGGCATGGGACGAGACGAAGAAGCCCCTGCGGTACGAGGCAGGGCAGTGCAACTGCCAGCAGTACGTGGGGCCGCAGCCGCTGTCGCAGGTGTTCGCGGAGGAGCTGACGGACCGGGCCTGATGGAGGGGGGTGGTTGCTCGCGTCCTCGCTGACCGTTCGGTCTGACCGCCGCTCAGATCCTCGAACCGAGCGGCACGGTACCCGAGGCGACCTGCGGACCCGAGATCCGCATACAAGACCCGTCCCGCCCTGGGTACGTCGCCCGCCGGGTGAGCCGGACGGGGGCCCGCGACGGGCGGGCCCCCACCCGGTCGGTGGGAGGAACTACAGATCGAACTCGTGCGGCGGAAGGTCGAGGGCGAAGCACGCCTCCCGTACGACGGCCTGCTCGTCCTTGTCGAAGTCGCCGTCGGCGCCGCCGATGATGATGCCGATCTGGATGACGGCGCGTGCCTCGGCGGGCTTCTTCTTGGCCTTGGCGACCTCCTGGAGGACGCTGACCTTGCCGAAGGCGAAGTCGGCCGTGAGCTTGTTGCAGTTGTCGTCGAAGCGGCGCTGGAGGTCCTCCGCCGGGAAGTTCTGCAGCACTTCGTTGCTCATGATCAGCTGGGCGACCTTCTGGCGCTCGGACGGGTCGATGCTGCCGTCGGCAGCGGCGACGAGCGCGCACATGGCCATGCTCGCGTCGCGAAAGGCGCCGCTCTTCAGGTCGTTCTTCTTCGCCATGAGCTGGGTCTGCATCGTCGATGCGGACTCCTTGATGCGGTCCCACAGGGCCATTTCGGAACTCCGTTACGTGTCGGCGGGGGTCCGGGCCGGATGGGGGACGGTCCGAACCACCCTCATCTTCTACATTTATGTAGAAGCTATCAGGTGGAACTCCTTGACTCGCGGCCTCGGCGGGCCGCTTCAGCCGGTCGGCGCACCGGGAC
>NZ_JBHUYJ010000089.1:7419-14165 GCF_042668715.1 Streptomyces sp. NPDC057271 | reverse complement strand
TCCGCCGTCCTCCTCGTCGCCTTCGAAGAGGTCGCCGATCTCTTCGACGGCTTCGGCCGCGACCATCCCGCCGACGACACCGACGGCGAGCCCGGCCGCGCCCGCGGCGATCGCGGTGCCCATGCCGGGTCCGGAGCGATGCCCGTGATCGCCGTGGCCGTAGTGGCCGTGCCCCTTGTCGGCGTGCGGGTCGCCGTGACCGTAGGGGGCGTGAGAGTCGTACGCGTGGTGCGAGCCGTGCGAGGTGCGACGTCCGACCAGCTGCCGCATCCAGGAATCGACCTCGGTGTTCCAGTCGACCGCGCCCGCGCCGTGGCTGACGGTGAAGCGGGTGACGGTGTCGTGGCCCTCGGAGAGGAAGCCGCCGCGCTTGTCGGCCTCCAGGACGACCTCCATGCCGGCCGGCCCGGCGAGGAACGTCACCTCGATCTCGGCGACCTGGTGCGCGTACTGCGGGGACGGCGCGAGTTCGATCTCCTGGTAGAAGGGCAGCTGCTGTCCCGTCCCCCGAATGTGCCCGAGTTCGAGGTCGGCGGACTTGAAGGCGAAGCCGAGCTGCCCGAGGGCCTCGAGGATCGACTCCTGGACCGGCAGCGGCCGCACCGCGAGAGGGTCCATGTCGCCCTTGTCCTTCGCGCCGGCGACGCCCAGCTCGGTCCGCACTCCGAGGGCGATGCCGAGGCCCTGGCCGTACAGCTCGGTGATCGGCGTCTCCCAGGGCAGGTTGACGCTGAACGGGATGCTGCGCTGCTCGCCCTCGGCGAGGCGGAAGTCGCCGCCGACGGTGAACCGGTCGAAGACGACCAACCCTTCCGACTCGCCGTCGTCGTGCTCGGCTTCGACCCTGGCCACCAGCTCCAGGGTGATGTGCTCGATCGTGAAGTCGGCGTTGCCGCCCTTCAGATGCACCTGGCCGGTGAGACCGCCACCGGGCGTCACCGCGCCCGGATCGAGGACGGTGTCCACCGAGGGTCCACCTACGCCGAGCGAGCCGAGCAGTCGCTTGAACACCATGCCGGCATCCACTCCTTCTTGTGTACGTGTGGTTCCGAGCCCCTGGTGGGTCTCCTCCGCGGAGGAGACCCACCAGGGAAGTGCTGTTACCTGGAGGAGGTGTCGAGCGCGGCCAGAGCCTGCGCCCACCGCGCGTACCTGAGATCGGCCAGGTCGGCCACCGTCTTGATGCCGAACGCCTCCTGAAGGAGGTCGCCCTGCCGGTCGGACACCCCCTTCAAGGCCGAGACGGGAGCCGCGAGAATCTCGGGCAGGCTCTTGTCCGCCCACGCCTTGTCCAGCACCTTGTCCAGGTCGATCGAAGCCACGACATCCCTCCCAGGGTCAACGGACGAGTGCGGAGCACCGCCACGCACTCTCTACATCACTGTAGAAGAATAGGGGTGGGCGCCTCAACGGAAGGGCGCTCGGGGGCGCTTCGGAGAGAAAGTCCGAAAGACGCGCATGGGGGCCGCGGCCGGTTCGACGGTGAGGCCACTTCGGCGTGGCGCATCGGCACGGGCCGGCGCTCGGCCCGTCAGGCGCTCGGCGCCCTGGAGGCGGAGCCGGCCGGGCCTCCGGCGGCCCGGGATCGGACGAACGTCCGGCCCACCGCCCAGCCCGTGCCGTGACGAGCGGCTCGGCCTCGGCTCTCGATGCTTGTTTGCCTTTCCTTTACAGTGGTGTAGAAGCCTGCGTGGTCGCCTGACCACCGATTCCGTCGAGGACGAGAAGGAGTGAGCGACCCGCAATGGGTGAGCCTCCCAGTACCGGCCGTGCCACGGCCTGCCCGGACGCGTCGAGTCAGGGAGCGGGGGTGGCACGGTGACCGAGGTGCTTCTCCTGCTTCTGGCCGTGGCCCTCACGCTGGCGTGCGCTGTGTTCGTGGCGGCCGAGTTCTCCCTCACCACTGTCGAGCGGGGTGAGCTGGAGCGGGCCGTCGAGGCGAAGGAGCATGGGGCCGAGGGCGCACTGCGCGCCGTCCGGCGTCTGACCGTCCAGCTCTCCGGCGCCCAGCTGGGCATCACCGTCACCTCGCTGGTGATCGGCATGCTCGCGGAACCGTCCCTGGCGGCGCTGCTGCGCGGCCCGCTGGAGGCGATCGGCCTGGGCGGCGCCGCGTCCTCCGTCGCCACCGTCCTCGGCGTGGCGATCTCGACGGTCGTGCTGATGGTGGTGGGGGAGCTCGTCCCGAAGAACTGGGCGATCTCCCGCCCCCTGGCCGTCGCCAAGGTCGTGAACGGACCCCAGCGGGGCTTCACGGCTGCCTTCGGCCCGTTCATCCGGCACCTCAACAACAGCGCGAACCGGTTCGTACGCCGCATCGGCCTGGAGCCCGCCGAGGAGCTGGCCACCGTCCGTACCCCCGCCGAGCTGGCCTCCCTGGCCCGGCACTCCGCCGCGGAGGGCGTCATCGAGGCGGACTCGGCCGAGCTCTTCGTCCGTACGCTCCACCTGAGCGAGCTCACGGCGGAGAACGTCATGACGCCGCGGGTCGACGTCCGAGCCCTGGAGGCCCAGGCCACGGCGGCCGACGCCGCCAACCTCACGTACGCCACCGGCCTGTCCCGCTTCCCGGTCTACCGCGTCTCCCTGGACGACGTGATCGGCACCGTCCACATCCGTGACGTCCTCGCCCTCGAACCGGACGCGCGGGCGACCACTCCGATCACCGAGCTGGTGACGGAGCCCTTGCTGGTGCCCGAGACGCTGACCGCCGACCGGCTGCTGGAGCGGATGCGGGAGAACCGGACGATGGCGGTCGTCATCGACGAGTACGGCGGCATGGCGGGTGTGGCGACCGTGGAGGACATCGTCGAGGAGGTCGTCGGTGAGGTACGCGACGAGCACGACCCCGTCGAGGTCCCGGACCTGCTGCCCGCGCCGCCGACCGAGGACGGGCGGGCCACCTGGGAAGCCGACGGAGGCGTACGGATCGACGAGCTGGCCCGCATAGGGCTGCGGGCTCCGGACGGCCCGTACGAGACCGTGGCCGGCCTGATCGCCACCTGCCTCGGCCGCATCCCCGCCCAGGGCGACGCGATCCTGCTGGACGGCTGGCGGCTCGACGTTCTCGACATCGAGCACCACCGCGCCGACCGGATCCACATCACCGAGCCCGACCGCCTGGCGGAGCACAAGCACGCCGAGGTGGCCCGATGACCGCCGTCCAGCTTCTGATCGGCTTCCTCACCCTGCTGACGAACGCGTTCTTCGTCGGCGGCGAGTTCTCCCTCATCTCCGTGCGCCGCAGCCAGATAGAGCCGCTGGCGCGTGAGGGCGACCGGCGCGCCCGGATGACGCTCTGGGGCCTGGAGCACGTCTCGGCGATGATGGCCACGGCCCAGCTGGGCATCACCGCCTCCTCGCTCGTGCTCGGCGCGGTCGCCGAACCGGCCATCGCCCACCTCCTGGAACCCGCCTTCGAGGCGGCCCACGTGCCGCACGGCTTCGTTCACCCGACCGCCTTCGTCATCGCGCTCACCCTGGCGACGTACGCGCACATGCTGATCGGCGAGATGATCCCGAAGAACATCGCCCTCGCCGCCCCCGTGCGGACCGCGCTGCTGCTCGGCCCGCCGCTGGTCGCCCTGACCCGGGCGCTGAAGCCCGTCGTCTTCGGCATCAACGCGTTCGCCAACGTCCTGCTGCGCCTGCTGCGGGTCGAGCCGAAGGACGAGGTCGGCTCCGTCTTCACCGACGACGAACTGGCCCGCATGGTCCAGGACAGCAGCGAGGCCGGACTGCTCTCGCCCGCCGACGGAGAGCGGCTGCGCGACGCCCTGGAGCTGGGCACCCGTCCGGTCGGCGAGATCCTCGTCCCCGCCGCCCGGATGATCACGGTCGACCACCGCATCACCCCGACAGAGCTCGAACGCACGGCGGCCCGCGCCGGGTTCTCCCGCTTCCCGGTCACCGGCCCGACCGGAGCCGTCCTCGGCTACCTGCACATCAAGGACACCCTCGGCGTCGCCGACCGCGACAGGCCGTTCCCTCGTACCGAGTTCCATGCCGTGACCCGGGTTCGTATCGACACTCCGCTGGACGACACGCTCACCGCGCTGCGGGCAGCCGACAGTCACCTCGCCGCCGTCACGGGTGAGGCGGGCGTGGTCCTCGGCTACGTGACGATGGAGGACGTCCTGGAGGAGCTGGTCGGCCCTGCCGCCGTGTGAGTCCCGCGCCGCGGCCTGCCGCGTACACCCCGATACTTCAGTCCCGACCCCTTGTGTGAGGAGCACCTCCTTGTCCGCCAGATCGACGCACCCCTACGTGATGGGGTGCGGTAGCCGATGAACGCCGCTCTCGGCCTGCTGGCCGTCCTCGTGCTGACCGCCGGCACCGGCTACTTCGTCGCCCAGGAGTTCGCCTACGTCGCCGCCGACCGCATCGCGCTCGCGGGTGAGGCCGCGGCGGGCGACAAGCGGGCCGCCCGCGCGCTGAAGGTCCTCGAACGACTCTCCTTCATGCTGTCCGGCGCCCAGCTGGGCATCACCGTCACCGGCCTGGTCGTCGGCTTCCTCGCCGAACCGTCCGTCTCGGCGCTCCTCAAGCCCGCGCTGGAGGGGACGGGCCTGTCCGAGGGCGCCGTCTCCGCGATCTCCGTCACGCTCGCCTTCGTGGTGGCGACCGTGCTGCAGATGGTGCTCGGCGAGCTCGCGCCGAAGAACCTGGCGCTGGCGGTGCCCGAGCGGCTCGCCAAGTCGCTGGCCTCCTCGACCCTCGTCTACCTGAAGATCGTCGGCCCGGTCGTCCACGTCTTCGACGGCGCCGCCGACAAGCTGCTGCGCAAGGTCGGCATCGAGCCGGTCGAGGAGCTGCACCACGGCGCGACGCTCGAAGAGCTCAGCCACCTGATCGGGGAATCCCACGAGCAGGGCCAGCTGCCGGCCGACACCGCCGAGCTCCTCGACCACGCCCTGGAGTTCTCCGAGCGGACCATGGACGAGGTCATGGTGCCCCGCGTGGACGCCGTGTTCGTACGCAAGGACGCCACGCTCACCGAAGCCGTCGAACTCATCGCCACGTACGGCCACTCGAACTACCCGGTCCTGGGGGATCACCCGGACGACGTCACCGGCGTTCTCGGCGTGAACGAGCTGATGCGCCTGCCGGCCCGGGAGTTCGACACGACGACAGCGGGGGAGGCGGCGCGGCGACCACTTCTGCTTCCTGACACCCTCCCCCTGCCGCAGGCGGTGGCGCAGATGCGGGAACGCGACGACGAGTTCGCGGTCGTCCTGGACGAGCACGGCGGGGTCGCCGGCGTCGTCACGTACGAGGACATCGCCGAGGAGCTGGTCGGTGACATCGCGGATGAGACCGACACGGTCGTCACCCTCGCGGTGCCCGACGGGGACGGCTGGCGCGTCGACGCGGGCCGCCGCCTCGACGAGGTCGAGGACGCCACCGGCATCGCCCTGCCCGAGGAGGAGGACTACGACACCGTGGCCGGCCTGATCATCGACCGTCTCGGCCGCTTCCCGACGATCGGGGACCGCCTCACGGTCGACGACGTGCGCATCGAGGTCCTCAGCCTCGACCGCCACGTCCCCGAGCGTGTTCGCATCGAGAAGACCGACGCCGAGCAGGCTGAGGAGGCCCAGGCATGAGTTTCCCCATGGCCCTCTTCATCACCGTTCTGCTTCTGATCGGCAGCGGATTCTTCGTCGCCGCCGAGTTCGCGCTCGTCGCGGCGAAGCGGCACCGTATCGAGAAGGCCGTCGCGGACGGTCAGCGCGGTGCCAAGGCCGCACTCGCCGGTATGCGTGAGCTCTCCCTGATGCTCGCGGGCGCCCAGCTCGGCATCACCATCTGCACCCTGGGGCTCGGCTCGATCTCCAAGCCGGCGATCTCCCACGAGCTCGACCCTCTGCTGGTCGATCTGGGCCTGCCCACGGCTCTCAGCTACGGCATCGCGTTCGCCGTCGCCATGATCATCGTGGTGTTCCTGCACATGGTCGTCGGCGAGATGGCCCCCAAGTCCTGGGCCATCGCCCACCCCGAGCGCTCCGCGATGCTGCTCACCCCGGCTTTCCGTGCCGTGGTCAAGGCCGTGCGTCCGCTGCTCTGGCTGCTCAACAAGGTCAGCAACGCGCTCGTCCGGATGTGCCGTGTCCAGCCCCGCGACGAACTGACCGCCGTCCACAACCGCGAACAGCTCACCCACCTCGTGGAGGAGTCCGAGCGCCTCGGTCTGATCAACAAGACCGACTCCCAGCTCATCACCCGCTCCCTGACCGAACCGCAGACCCCGGTCTCCGATCTCCAGACCCCGGCGGCCGACATCGTCACCGTCCCGGCCGGCGCCGGCCTCGACGCGGTCCTCGCCCGCGCCTCCGCAACGGACCGGGCCCGCCTCCTCGTCCGCGACGGCGAACGGATCCTCGGCTCGGTCCACGCCCGCGACGCCCTGGTCGCCCGTACCCGCGGCCGTTCCCTCACGGCCCGCGACCTCGCGCGCCCCGTACCGGAACTGTCCACCACCACGACCGTCTCGGACGCCGTGGAACAGCTCCGCCAGCGCCGCGCCTCACTCGCCCTCGTACGCGACGAACGCGGTGTGCTCACCGGGTCGGTCAGCCTCGACGACCTGCTGGTCCGGATCATGGGGCCGCAGACGGTCTGACGCCGCTCCACCCCCGAGTCCCGCGGAGCGCGGCCGCGCCGAGGAAGCGGTTCTCGTGCCGGGCTGTCATGGGAAGTGGCGCAGCCGCCCACGCACGGCCCCACCGCCGCCGCACCCTGGAGCC
>NZ_JBHUYJ010000089.1:0-7409 GCF_042668715.1 Streptomyces sp. NPDC057271 | reverse complement strand
CGTGTGCGGCCCCCTGCCCGGCCCCCGCACCACCCACCGAGAACCGGCCACGACCAGCAAGAAGACCCTCCCGAAGGAGGGTCTTCGCCTATGCGCCCCCGGCAGGACTCGAACCTGCGGCCAAGTGCTTAGAAGGCACCTGCTCTATCCACTGAGCTACGGGGGCCGGGTGGTGGACCGGTGGCCGGGAGCCCCTGGTGGGTGGGGCGTGGCCTGCCGGGTCAAGGATAGGGCTCCGATCGCCTTGGCCCGGTTGCTTCACCTGCGTGGCACGATGTGGAGGTTCGGTGAAGCGGAACGATAATCGCAGGCAGGTGCGATTCGCGCAGTGTTTTTCACGCCACTCGGGCCGGGTGTTGTGTACTCGTTATGCCTGAGCGGCCTGTCGTCAGCTGTTCGGTCGGCGCGCAGGGCCCTTATACGCTTCAAAAAGGCTCCAAAATTGGGCATTCTTCGCATGTGGTGACCTTGGACGAACGGCCTCAGCTGATCGACGCACTCTCCGCCCTGCGCGACTGTGTCGCCGCCGTGCGTCTCCCACTCCCCCTCACCGGCGCTCCACGCGCCCGCCAGACCAGGGCCGAGCTGCTCGCGCAGCTCGACGACTATCTGGTGCCCCGGCTGAAGGACCCCGACGCCCCCCTCCTCGCCGTCGTCGGCGGATCCACCGGGGCCGGGAAGTCCACCCTCGTCAACTCCCTTGTGGGGCGGCGCGTCAGTGAGGCCGGAGTGCTCCGGCCCACCACCCGTACGCCCGTTCTCGTCTGTCACCCCGACGACCACCACTGGTTCGCCGGGATGCGCGTCCTGCCCCAGCTCACCCGCGTCTGGCTGCCCCAGCAGGACGACGACAGCCAGGGCGACGAGCCCCCCGAGGAGAACGCGCTCCGCGTCGAGACGTCCTCCGCCCTCGCACCCGGTCTCGCCCTCCTCGACGCCCCCGACATCGACTCCCTCGTCGTCGAGAACCGGCTGCTCGCCTCCGAGTTGATCTGCGCCGCCGACATCTGGGTCATGGTCACGACCGCCTCGCGGTACGCCGACGCCATCCCCTGGCACCTGCTCCGTACCGCCAAGGAGTACGACGTCACGCTCGTCACCGTCCTCGACCGGGTGCCGCACCAGATCCTCGGCGAGGTCTCACGCCAGTACGAGGCCCTGCTCGACAAGGCGGGACTCAGGGACGTACCGCGGTTCACCATCCCCGAGCTGCCCGAGTCCGCGGGTGTCGGCAGTGGACTGCTGCCCGACAGCGCCGTCGCCCCGCTCCGCGCCTGGCTCGCCCACAGCGCCCAGGACCCCGCCGCGCGCCAGCAGGTCATCGGCCGTACCGCGTCCGGTGTCATCGACTCCCTCGACAGCCGCATGCCCGAACTCGCCGCCGCGGTCGCCGCCCAGTACGCCGCCGCCGTCCGGCTCGGCGGCGCCGTCCAGGCCGCGTACGAGGAGCAGGGCGAGCGCGTCCGGGAACAGGTCCGTCGCGGCGCCGTACTGGCGGGCGACGCCCGCACCCGCTGGCGCGGCTACCCCCGCGACAGCACCGCCGGCGAACTCCTCGACACCCTCGTCGAATCGCTCGCCGCACTGCTGCAGTGCGCGGCCGCCGCAGCGGACGAGCGCGTGCGGGACGCCTGGCGCCGGGAACCGGCCGCGTCCGCCCTGGATGCCGCACGGGCCGCCCCCGACCGGGAGGCGGCCGAGCGGATCGAGATGACGGTACGGCGCTGGCGCCGCGAACTCGAAGAGCTGGCCGAGGACGAACTCCGCAGCACGGAGCGGCCCGGGACCGCCCGTACCGCCGCGCCCGAGGCCGACACCGTCGCCGCCCTCCTCGCCGCAGTCCTCCTCGGCGGCCGCCGTACCCGCGGCGCCGGCGAACGGCTGGCCGAACTCCTCGGCGCCCAGGCAGCCCTGCGCCTGCGCGACACGGGCGGCGCGCTGGTCATGACGTATCTCGACCGCGCCCTGCACGCCGAACGCGACCGGCGCCTCGCACCCCTCGACGCCCTCGACGTGACCCCCGAGCCGCAGGCGGAGCTGATCGCCGCGCTCTCCGTACTGCAGAAGGAGAAGTGAGGACCGGTGAGCAGCAGCACGGTGGACGACCGCGCGGACGACCGCTGGGACGACGGCCTGATCGCACGGCGGGCGAGTGAGCGTGAACGGGACCAGGAAGCCGAAGAAGCCCCCGCCGAGGAGGCGGAGGGCAACCTCCCGCCACTGGGCGGACAGTACGGCGGCTCCCTGCGCACCCGGCTCGACGCCCTGCACGAACTCGTCGGCCTCTCCCGTACGCGACTGGCCAACGAGACACTCGCCGAGGCCGGACGCGTACTCGACGAGGCCGCGGCACGACAGCGGCTCTCCGCCCGCCACACCGTCGTGGCGATCGCCGGACCCACCGGCAGCGGCAAGTCGACACTCTTCAACGCCCTCGCGGGCGTGCCCGTCTCCGAGACCGGCCTGCGCCGCCCCACCACCTCGGCGCCCATCGCGCTGAGCTGGTCCGAGGGCTCGGCCGGACTCCTCGACCGGCTCGCCGTCCCCGGCCGGCTCCGGCGCCGTCCCCTCGCGGGCGGGGCCGCCGACGAGGACCTGCAGGGCCTCGTCCTGATCGACCTGCCCGACCACGACTCCGCCGTCACCACCCACCGCGACCAGGTCGACCGGGTCCTCGGCCTGGTCGACGCCGTGATCTGGGTCGTGGATCCGGAGAAGTACGCCGACGCGGTGCTGCACGAGCGCTATCTGCGCCCGCTCGCGGGCCACGCCGAGGTCACCTTCGTCGTCCTCAACCAGATCGACCGGCTGGGCGGCGAGGCAGCCGACCTCGTCCTGGACGACCTGCGCCGTCTCCTGGACGAGGACGGCATGGCCCTCGGCGAACACGGCGAACCCGGCGCCACCGTCCTAGCCCTCTCCGCGCTCACCGGGGACGGCGTGGGGGAACTGCGTGAACTGCTCGGCCGGTTCGTCACGGAGCGGACCGCGCCCGCGCTCCGGCTCTCGGCCGACGTCGACGCCGCCGCCGCCCGGCTCCGCCCCGCGTACGTCTCCGACGGACAGACCGGTCTGGGGGAGCGGGCACGGGAGGACTTCACGGCCCGCCTCGCCGTCGCCGTCGGCGCCACGGCGGCGGGCGAGGCCGCCGAACGCGTCTGGCGCCGGAGCGCCATCCGCGCCTGCGGCACGCCCTGGCTGCGGCTCTACCGCTGGTACGAGCGGGTGCGCGCGCACGGCTCCACCGACCCGCGCCTCCAGACACCGCTGGAGGACGAACTCACGGCGCGGCAGCGGGTGGAACAGGCCGTACGGGTCCTGGCCGACGACGCCACGCGCGGGCTCCCGGCGCCCTGGGCGCAGGCCGTGCGCGAGGCGGCCGCCCGGGGAGCCGACGGGCTTCCCGAGGCACTCGACGAACTCACCGCGTCCATCGGCGATCCCGCGGCGCGCCCGCCCCGGCCCGCCTGGTGGCCCGCGGCCGTCCTGGCGCAGGTCCTGATGACGCTGCTGCAGGTCTTCGGCGCGCTGTGGCTGGTCGGCCAGATCGTCGGCGTCGTGGAGCCGGGGCTGCTGCCTCCCGTTCTCATCATGCTCGGCGGCATCGTCGGTGGTCCGCTGGTCGAGTGGGCGTGCGCGGCGGCCGTGAAGGGGCCGGCCCGGAGGTACGGGCAGGAGGCCGAACGGAAGCTGCGCGAGGCGGCGGCCGCGTGCGGACGGGCGCGGGTCCTGGACCCGATCTCGGCCGAGCTGATGCGCTACCGGGAGGTGCGCGACCAGTTCGTGACGGTGTCGGGGACGCGTGCGGGGGCACGGGTGACGCGGCTGGGCGGCGGCGGTGCGCGATGGGGCGGTACGAGGGCGGGCGCCCGGCTGCGGTGAGGGTGCGGGTTCACCCCTGCGGGTGACTGAGTTCTCCCCAGCCCGACGCCCGTCCACAGGCCGGAGCGGGGTTCCGTCGGCCGGTCCAGCATGGGACCGGCCGAGGCGCACCGAACGCGCTTCGGAATGGGGAGGGGCGGGACATGAACGACACGACGGTGACGCTGGTCGGGAACGTGGCGACGAGCGTGGAGTACCGGGAGACGGCGACCGGCGGGGTGGCCCGGTTCCGGTTCGCGGTGACGGCGCGCCGCTGGGACCGGGAGCGGGGGGCCTGGTCGGACGGACACACCAGCTTCTACACGGTGTTCGCGTGGCGGGCGCTCGGCGCCAACCTCGCCGCGTCGGTCTCGGTGGGCGAACCCCTGGTGGTGCATGGCAGGTTGCGGGTGCGTGAGGAGGAGGAGGGGGATGGCCGGCAGGAGGGCCGCCGCAGGACGTTCGTAGACGTGGACGCGCTGGCCGTGGGGCACGATCTGACACGGGGTACGGCGGCCTTCCGCCGGGTGGTGAAGGGCGAGTCGCGCGCGACGGAACGTCAGGGGAACGGGGGAGAGGGGGGTGTTGAACGGGACCCGTGGGAGGTGGCGGACGTCCCGAAGGCTCTGGAACCCGTGGCCTGACCTGGACTTGTGTGGATTTGTCGACTCCATGGCCATCGATCCTCCGCTGAGCGGACACCTCTGATAACGATTCCGAGACGGAATGGTTATCAGACTGTATGGGTGGGCATCAGGCTCTTCCCCGTCCATAGGATGCGCGGGTACTCATACGGGACTTGAGTCATCACTTGAGTCGACAGTTGAGTCAACCGGGTCTGTGAATCTGCTGGCGATGCGCTCCCCCCACGTGTCACGTCTGACCTACGGCACGGAGCTGCTCGCCCGGAGGGGAAATTCATGTTTTCAGTTCGGAGGCGTGGCGCTGCCCGCCTTGCCGCCGCGACCGTGGTCTCTGGCCTCGTCGCCGCGGGTGCGATAGCCGTTGCGGGACCGGCGCTGGCCGACGAGGGTGACGGCACCGGTGGCGCGACCGCCACGCTGGGCAAGCTCACCGTCTTCGACACGGTCAAGATCAAGGGCCAGGGCAAGGTCTCTGCCGGCCTGTTCGAGATGCAGGTGACGCCCGGCGGCGTGCTGCAGACCTACTGCATCGACCTGTACACCGGCGCCAAGACGGGCCAGGAGTACAAGGAGGTCGGCTGGGACCAGTCCTCCCTGCACAACAACGAGAACGCCGGCAAGATCCGCTGGATCCTGCAGAACTCGTACCCGCAGGTCGACAAGCTCGACGAGCTCGCCAAGAAGGTCGGCGCCAAGAACCTGACCAAGGAGACGGCCGCGGCCGCCACCCAGGCGGCGATCTGGCACTTCTCCGACAAGGTCGAGGCCGAGCCGGTCGACAAGGACGCGAAGAAGCTCACCGAGTACCTGGAGAAGGAGGCGGTGAACCTGGAGGAGCCCAAGGCCTCCCTCAGCGTCTCCCCGGCCTCGGTCGCCGGTAAGTCGGGCGAGCGCCTCGGTCCGATCACGGTCGACACCAACTCCGCCACGGCTGCCGTCTCCCTCGCCCCGGGTGCGCCCGCGGGCGTGAAGCTGGTCGACAAGGACGGCAAGGTCGTCACCGACGTCGCCAAGGGCAGCCAGGTCTTCTTCGACGTTCCGGCCGGCACGCCCGACGGTGCCGCCGAGCTGACGGTCCAGGCCGACACGACGGTCCCGATCGGCCGCGCGTTCGTCTCCACCAAGGTCAAGAGCCAGACCCTGATCCTCGCGGGCACCAGCAAGTCCAGCGTCACCGCGAAGGCCACCGCCACCTGGGCGAAGAAGGGCGCGATCCCGGCCGTCACGGTCGAGAAGAACTGCGCCAAGGGCGGCCTGGACGTCACGGCGTCCAACGAGGGTGACGAGGACTTCACCTTCGAGGTGAAGGGCCAGACGGTGACCATCGCCGGCGGCCAGTCCAAGACGGTGCTGGTCCCGATCGCCGAGGACGAGGCCTACGACTTCACGATCACCGGCCCGAACGGCTTCGAGAAGAACTTCAAGGGCGTTCTCGACTGCAAGACGGCCACCCCGGGCCCGCTCCCGTCGGAGACCCCGTCGACCGAGCCGTCCGTCACCACCCCGCCCACCGAGGGCACGGCCGGCGGCTCCACCACCGGCTCCACCACCGGCGGCGGCGACCTCGCCGAGACCGGTAGCTCCAACGCCACCCCGGTGATCGCCGGCATCGCCGCGCTCCTCGTGGTTCTCGGCGGCGGCGCGGTCTTCTTCCTCCGCAAGAAGAAGACGGCCGGCCAGTAAGAGCCCGGTAGTACACCGGCAGTACCACCGGCCCCGGTGCGCGATCAGCGCACCGGGGCCGTCGTGCGTCCACCGAAAGTGACGACCCGGTCACCCCGGACGCCGGGGAATCCGCAGGTCACGGGTTCCGCGCGGTACTGGTTTCCATCGAGGGGTGGCGGTCAGGCAAGATGGGGTGTATCTCTCCGGCGCAGGGCACAAAACAGCCCCTCACCAGCAGGTTTCCCGCCGATGAGGGGCCGTCTCAGGCAGCCTGGGCCGTCTCTGGGCCGTCGTGAGCGTGACCGGCGGCCCGGTACATCGCGGAGATGGCTTTCCGGGTCCGGGTCTCGCTGGACGGCATGAGGTGCGTGTGGACGCGGAGCGTGAACCCCGGGTCGCTGTGGCCGAGGTAGAGACTCAGGGCCTTGATGTTCTCTCCGGCGTCCAGGAGGACTGAGGCATAGAAGTGGCGCAGCGTGCATGCCGTGTTCGCGGGCTGCCGCGTACCGCTGGCCCTTCTTGGGGGTCGGGATGATGCCGGCGGATGCCAGCGCGGGCTTCCAGGACTGGTCGTTGAACCCCTGGCTCCAGATAGCGGAGTCGACGCCGCTCGTGAAGACGAGCCGGTGTGTCACCTTCGGGCCGTCCGGCCTGAGCCACGGCAAGGTCACCTCGACGGGCGGGAACTGCTTCATGTGCTCGCTCAGCGCGGTCGACACCTCGGGGTCGAGGGGGACGTCACGGAGCTTGCCCCGCTTGGGTGGGGCGAAGACGAGCGCGCCGCGCACCTTCTTGACCTGCTGGCGGACGTAGAGCCAGCCGAGGTCCCCGATGTTGGCGACGGTCAGGCCGAAGATCTCGCCCTGTCGCAGCCCGCACCCGGCGCCGACATCGACCATGGCGCGGTACCGCTCGGACAGGCCAGCCCGCACACCGAACACCTGCTCAGCGGACCAAGGATGGACGCGTGTCGGGACGGGGCGAGGTGCCTTGACCGATCGGGCACGGCGGACGATTCCGCGCTTGGCTCGACGGATCCTTGCCGCTGTTGAGGCCCGATCATCAGGTGCGGCACCGATCTACCTCGAACACGGGCAGCAGCCAAAGGGCGTTGCCGCATAGCGACACGGAGGAGTCCGCCGCGCCATGAGCCTGGTGCGGTGGAAGTTTCCCTACGTTCATCAAGCCCGCGCACGGCGCGGGTGCGCGCCGCCTTTACGGCGGGGCCGCCGCCCTGTC
>NZ_JBHUYJ010000088.1:0-33614 GCF_042668715.1 Streptomyces sp. NPDC057271 | reverse complement strand
CTCACCAGCGAGAACGCCATCTCCTGGCGCGACCCGACACCGCAGACCAAACAGTCGATTCCGGGATGAAACACTGGGAGAAAACGACCTCTCAGAGGCGGCCGCGCACCTGGACCGTGCCGTGGAGGACCTGCTCTTCTTCCGCCCCGCGGTGGTCGGGGCGGTCGAGGACCTCCTTGGCGCCGCCCCCGGCTCGCCGGTGGCGCAGGCGTTCGGCGCCTATCTGGGAGTGCTCGGCACTGAGCCGACCGAGGCCGCCGAGGCGCGGCGGCGGTTCGACGGTTTCGCCTCCGGACTCGACCTGACCGGGCTGCCCCTGCGGGAGCGACTGCACACGGAAGCCGCCGGAAGTCTCCTGGCGGGCGATCTGCGGCGAGGGAGCGCGCTCCTCGAGGAGCTGACGGTGGCCTTCCCCCGCGATGCGCTCGCGCTCTTCGTCGGGCATCAGCTCGACTTCCTCACCGGCGACGCCCCGCGGCTGCGGGACAGGATCGGCGGCGCACTCTCCGCCTGGGAGGAGGACGACCCTCACCTGGGCCCGCTCCTGGGCATGTACGCCTTCGGGCTGGAGGAGTCCGGGCACTACACCCACGCCCGGGAGACGGGTTCGGCCGCCGTCGAGCGGAACCGACACGACGTGTGGGCCATCCACGCCGTCGTGCACACCTACGAGATGCAGGGCCGCTTCTCCGAGGGGATCGCCTTTCTCGACGCGCGCAGCGGAGACTGGTCCGGCGGCAACTTCCTCACGGTCCACAACTGGTGGCACTACGCGCTCTACGCCCTGGAGGCGGGCGACACCGACACCGCGCTCGCCGTCTACGACGCGGCACTGCACCACGAGGAATCCAGAGGGCTGGCCATGGAACTCCTCGACGCGGCAGCCATGTTGTGGCGCTTCCGCCTCGCGGGGTCAGACCAGACCCGCCGATGGGAGGCGCTCGCGGACGCCTGGTCGGCGCGGTGTGACCCTCCGTTCTACGTCTTCAACGACGTGCACGCCGTCATGTCCTACGTCGGCGCCGGCCGGATCGCGCAGGCGCGACGGCTGATCGCCGACCGGCGTCGCTGGCTGGCGGAACCGGGCACGGCCGTGGTCACCAACCACGCGATGACCGCCAACGTCGGCCTGCCCGTGTGCGAGGCGCTGGTCGCCCACGCCACGGGGGACCACGAGACCGTGGTGGGACTGCTGTGGCCGCTGCGCCGGCGACTCCACGAGTTCGGAGGCAGCCACGCCCAACGCGACGCGCTCCAGAAGACCCTCGTCGAAGCCGCCCTGAAGTCCGGGCGGCACGACGTGGCGCGTGTCCTGATCAGCGAGCGGACCGCGCTGCGCCCGCACAGCCCGTACAACTGGCTGAGCAGGGCTCGCCTGGCGGACTCACTGGGCGATGCAGCCCAGGCCGCCGTCGCCCGCGACCGGGCGAACCGGCTCGGCCGGGTCGGGGGCCTCACGACCGACCGGTTCTGAGGCACTTCGAGCGCGGCCGGAGCCGCGGCGGCCCCGAGGGGCGGTGCCCTGTGGCCCCGCTCCCGGGCGCTCCTGCCAGGCGACGCAGGGTCCGTGGCCGAAGAAGCCTCGGCCGCTCATGCCCCGGCCCCGCGGACCGGCCGAAGGCCGCCGTCAGGCCGTCAGCGCCGCCACCACCTCCGCGAGTTCCCGCTTCGGGCCGGCCGTCCTGGCCGGCACGTCCAGGTCGTCCCGGCTGTGGCGGGCGCGTACGTCCGCGTTCCACCGCGCGGCGGCCGCCCGCAGCGGCTCGACGGCCTCCGCGAGGCGGCCGAGCCGGTGCGGGACGAGGCCGTAGCCGCCGGCTGCCCCCGTCCCGTGCGGGACTCCGCCGCACTTCCCAGGCCCTGCGCAGGAACGGCTCCGCCTCCGCGTACCCACCGCACTGGGCCTTCAGCCTGCCCGCGAGCATGGTGCTGAGCGACGACCCGTCGTCGGCGGCGCGCACGTACCAGCGCTCGGCCTCCTGGTGGTCCCGGCGGTGCTCGGAGAGCCGGCCCACCTGGTCGCACGCGTCATGGTGTCCCGCCTCGGCGGCCCTGCGGTGCCCGTGGTCGCGCAACGCGGGTCTGCGCAGCGAGCCGCACAGCTCCGCGAGGTCGTACGCGGCGCACGGATCTCCCGCCGGCGCGGCGGGCTCGATCCACCGGACACCGGACCACGTGGCGGTCGTCCGCGCCGGCCCAGGCGCCGAGGATCTTCCGTACACGTACGAGGCGTGGACGTCGCCCGCCTCTGCGCGTCGGGGACCGGCCAGTCGACGGCAGTTGACCCCCGTGCAACGCCGTCGGCCGCCGGCCCCCGTCCCTGCCGTCACTTCACCGAGCCCGCCATCACCCCCTGGACGAAGTGACGCTGGAAGGCGAAGAAGACCACCACCGGCACGATCAGCGAGAGGAAGGCTCCCGGTGCCAGGACGTCGATGTTGCTGCCGAACTGCCGTACCTGCGACTGCAGTTCCACCGTCAGAGGTTGCGCTGAGCTGTCGGCGAAGAGCAGCGCCACGAGCATGTCGTTCCACACCCAGAGGAACTGGAAGATCGCCAGGCTCGCGATCGCCGGCCGGCCGACCGGGAGCACCAGGCGGGTGAAGATCCGCCACTCGCCGCCGCCGTCCATGCGTGCCGCCTCCAGCATCTCGCGCGGGATGTCCGCGAAGTAGTTGCGCAGCAGGAACACGGCGAACGGCAGACCGTAGGCGACGTGGAAGAGCACGACGCCCGGGATCGTGCCGAACAGCCCCAGCTGCCCGAACAGCTTCGCCACCGGCAGCAGACCCACCTGCACGGGCACCACGAGCAGTGCCACAACGCCCAGGAAGATCCAGTCCCGGCCGGGGAACTCCAGCCAGGCGAAGGCGTATCCGGCCAGCGCCGCGACGACGACGACCAGGACGGTCGTCGGCACCGAGATCAGCACCGTGTTCCAGAACGCCTGGGTGATACCCGCGTTGCCCAGGAGGGCGGTGTAGTTGTCCAGGGACAACCGACCGGGACCGGTCAGCGCCGTCCACCAGCCGCTCGCGGCGTTGTCGCTCGCCGAGCGCAGCGAGGACAGCAGCAGCCCGGCGACCGGGGTCACCCAGATCAGGCCGACGACGGCCAGGAACATCTGGACCAGGCCGTTGCCCAGCCAGCGGCGCAGCCGGCCGCCCGGCATCGTGGCGGTCGCACTCATGACTGACTCCTGCGGAAGCGGCGGACGTTGAACACCATCGCGGGGATCACGAGCAGCAGGAGCAGTACGCCCAGCGCGCTGCCGAGCCCCTGGTCGTTGCCGCCGCCGAAGGACACCAGCCACATCTGGGTGGCCAGCACGGTGGCGTCCTCCTGAACCGGCCCCGGCGCGATGATGTAGATCAGGTCGAAGACCTTCATCACATTGATCACCAGCGTCACGAAGACGACGGTCAGCACGGGCGCCAGCAGGGGCACGGTGATCCGTCGGAAGACCTGCCACTCGTTCGCGCCGTCCATCCGCGCCGCCTCCAGCGCGTCGCGCGGCAGGGACGAGAGACCGGCGCCGATGAGCACCATCGCGAAGCCCGTCCAGATCCACAGGTACGCGCCGATGATCGCCGGAGTGACCAGGGCGGGACCGAGCCAGGAGACACCTTCGTAGGGCGGCGCGAAGTTCTCCGCCGGCAGCCGGACCGTGTACGCGCCCGCCCCCAGGCCGGTGAAGCGGAACGATCCGTCGGCCGCCGTGGTCGCGGTGGCGACCGTCTTCCCGTCGCGTACCGCCTCCACCGTCACACCGGGCAGTCCCCGCTCCGTCGTGTCGATCACGCCCGGCCGCCCCCCGCCGCCAGGCGTGAAGTCCAGGTACACGGCGCCGGCCACGTCCTTCGGGCCGGCCTTGCCGGCCGCCGCCGGCCGTGCCCCGGCCGGCAACTCCTTGGGCGCGACGCCGACGAGGCCGAGGGCGACGCTCTGTCCGAGGGAGACCGTGTCGGCCGTCCCGTACGAGCCGTCCGGCCGCCTGTCGAGCCCCTGGCCCTCGCGGGCCCGGGCCGTCGGGTACGACGACGCGTCCTGGAACACGTCGTGCACGCCGACCACGGCCGCGTTCAGCACGCCCTTGTCCGGGTCCTCCTCGTACGCGAGGCGGAAGATGATGCCCGCCGCCAGGAAGGAGACGGCCATCGGCATGAAGAGCAGCAGCTTGAACGCCGTCGCCCAGCGGACCTTCTCCACCAGCACCGCGAGGACCAGCCCGAGGCCGGTCAGCAGGGTCGGCGCGACGACCACCCAGGTGGCGCTGTTGCGGATCGCGGTCAGCGTGGCCGGGTCGCGGAACATCTCCGCGTAGTTGTCCCCGCCGACGAACCGCGACCCGGACGCGTCGAAGAAGCTGCGGCCCACGGAGAACAGCACGGGGTAGACGACCAGCGCGCCGAGCAGCAGCAGCGCGGGCAGCACGAAGGCGACGGCGACGAACCGCCGGCGGCGCCGGGCCCGGGCCCGCGGACTGTCGTCCCCACGGCCGCCCCCGGCGGCGTCGGCCCGGGATGGCGGGGGAGCGGTGGCTGTGGTCATGACGGCCGCCTCAGCTCTTGTACGCCTTGGCCGCTGCGCCCTCCAGCGCCGCGGCCGTGGCTGCCGGGTTCGACGGGTCACGAAGGAAGTCCTGGAGGATCTTCCACTCGCCCACGCCCTTGGTGCCGCCGAAGGCAGCCGGAGCCTGGTCCGACATGTCGAAGCGCACCGAATCGCCGGCGTCGATGAGCGACTTGGCCGTCTCGCGCAGCGTGTCGTTGCCGTAGGAGGCGAGATCGAGCTTCTTGTTCGGCGACAGGAAGCCGCCGGCCTCGGCCCACACGGCCGCCGCCTCCGGCGTCGCGAGGTACTCCAGGAACGCCGTCGCGGCCTTCTGGTTCTTGCCGTCCTTCAGGACGACGGCCGCGTCACCACCGCTGACCACCGGCGCCGTGCCACCCGCGACCGCGGGGAAGGGGAAGAAGGCGGCGTCCTCGCCGATCTTCTTGCCGAACTGGTCCTTCGCGATGCCGGCGACGAAGTCGCCCTCGTACACCATGCCCGCCTCGGGCTTCGGCCCGAAGACCTTCTCGACGGAGCCGGGGAAGTCGGTGCCCAGCGCTCCCTTCTGGCCACCCGCGATCAGCTTCTTGTCGGAGAACAGCGCCCCGAGGGTGGTCAGGGCCTTCACCACCGTGGGGTCGGTCCACTTGATCTCGTGCCGGGCGAGCCGGTCGTACTTCTCGGGACCGGCCTGGGAGAGGTAGATGTTCTCGAACCAGTCCGTGAGGGTCCAGCCGTCCTCACCGGCGACCGCGAAGGCCGGCAGACCGGAGTCGGAGACGGCCTGCCCGCTCTTGAGCATCTCCTCGTACGACTTCGGCGGCACCACGCCCGCCTGCTCGAACGCCTCGGGGCTGTACCAGACGGTCGACTTGTGGGCGGCCTTGAAGTACAGGCCGTACAGCGTGCCGTCCACGGAGCCGTAGTTCTTCCACACCGGCGCGTAGTTGGCGTCGACGGACTTCTTCGTGGTCTCGGAGAGCGGCCTGAGCCACTTCTGCTTGGCGAACTGCTGGAGCACGCCGACCTGCGGCACCATCACCACGTCCGGGGCGTTGCCGCCTTCGATCTTGCTGCCGACGACGGTGGAGACGTTGTCGCCGGTGGACACGAACCGGGTCGTGGCGCCGGTCTTCTCCGTGAAGGCGTCCAGCACCTTCTGGAAGTTCTTCTGCTCGGCGCCCGACCAGACACCGGCCACGTCGAGGGTCTGGCCGGACAGTTCCTTGCTGTTGCCGCCCGCGCTCACCTCTCCGCCGCCGCACGCGGTCGCGGCGAGCGCCAGGGCGAGTGCGGAGCAGCAGGCCGTCGTCATCCGTCGTATGGTCATCGTGGTCCCTCCAGGGTGGTGTCGTCACTGATCCACCAGGCGGCGGTGGATCCGGGAAGTACGCCGGTCGGGCAGGGCCCGCTGGACAGCAGCGGGGCGCCGGAGACCGGGGCGGGCACCGGGGCGGTGCCGAAGTTGACGGCGCAGACGAGTCCGTCGCCGCGCAGGAAGGCCAGCACGCCGGGCGGCGCGTCCAGCCAGCGCAAGGTGCCCTCGCCCAGCTGCGGCAGCCCGTGCCGCAGCTGCAGTCCGTCGCGGTACAGGTGCCAGAACGAGCGGGTGTCGGCCAGCGCCCGGTCGGTGGCGTGCTCGGCGAACCAGCCGGGCTGCGGCAGCCACGGCTTGGCGCTCTCCGCCCCCGTGCTGAAGCCGAAGGGGGAGGCGTGCCCCGACCACGGCAGCGGCACGCGGCAGCCGTCGCGGATCCGGGCCCGGCTGCCGGTGCGCCGGAATATCGGGTCGGTGAGCACCTCGTCCGGCAGGTCCACGACCTCCGGCAGGCCCAGCTCCTCGCCCTGGTAGATGTACGCGGCACCGGGCAGGGCCAGCATCAGCAGGGCGGCGGCGCGCGCCCGGGCGGCCCCGAGCCCGCTGCCCTCGGTGCCGGACTCGCCGTACCGGGTGACCGTCCGCACCTGGTCGTGGTTGTTGAGCACCCAGGTGACGGTGGAGCCGGTGCCCGCGATGTCGCGCATCGCCTCGTCGATCACCTTGCGGAAGGCGTCGGCGTCCCAGGGCGCGCCCAGCAGGTCGAAGAAGAACGCCTGGTGCAGCTCGTCGGGGCGGACGTACGCGGCGTGCTCACGGGCGGTCGGCACCGACACCTCGCCGACAAGGAGCCGCTCGCGTCCGTCGCGGGCCGTGTACTCCTCGCACACCGCCCGCCAGTGGCGCCACACGTCGTGCACCTCGGGCTGGTTCCAGGCGAGCGGGTTGACCGAGTCGCGGGTGCGGGCGTCGGCCTCCGGGTCGGGGGAGTCGGGCAGTCCGGGGTGCTTGAACAGGCCGGCCGCCACGTCGATGCGGAAGCCGTCGACACCGCGGTCGAGCCAGAAGCGCAGGGCGTGGTCGAAGTGGGCGCCGACCTCGGGATTGCGCCAGTTCAGGTCCGGCTGTTCGGGGGTGAACATGTGCAGGTACCACTGGCCGGGCGTGCCGTCGGGCTCGGTGATCCGGGTCCAGGCCGGGCCGCCGAACATGGCGTGCCAGTTGTTGGGCGGCAGGTCGCCGTCCGGGCCACGGCCCTCGGCGAAGTGGAAGCGGGCGCGGGCCTCGCTGCCGGGGCCGGCCGCGAGGGCCTCGCGGAACCAGACGTGGTCGCTGGAGCAGTGGTTGGGGACGATGTCCAGGAGCACCTTGACGCCCAGCCGACGGGCGTCGGCGACGAGCAGACCGAACTCGGCGAGGTCGCCGAAGACGGGGTCCACGTCGCAGTAGTCGGCGACGTCGTAGCCGTGGTCGTGCTGCGGTGACGGGTAGAAGGGGCTCAGCCAGATGCCGTCGACCCCGAGCTTCTTGAGGTACGGAAGACCGGCCCGGACACCGGCGAGATCGCCGATTCCGTCGCCGGTGCTGTCCAGGAAGCTGCGGACGTACACCTGGTAGATCACCGCGTCGCGCCACCAGTGACGGCGGCTTGGGGCTGTGAGCATCACCCGTTGACCTGTATTTCTGCGTGAAGGGGTGCGCGCCACCCAGAGCGGGTAGCGGTTATGTATACATGTTAAGTAGGTGTGTCGTAAGGGTGTCAATGAAGCTGCCGGAAAACGGCGATTGTTGGGGGTCTATGCCCTACTTTGCCCAGATCGTCAGGGCATGCCGTTCCGCATGCTGATACCTAACAGGTAAGTAAGCCCTGGAGGTGGGTGCGGAGGGAAAGAGGGGTGCGGAAGACGTCAGCGACGAGCGGCGATGGCCGCGAGTTCGTCCGCGAGCCGACGTACCGCCGCCTCGGGCGTCTGGTGCTGCGCCATCGCGTCATGGGCCACGGCCTGCACGGCGAGGCTCACCTGCTCGTAGTGCGGGCTCTTGGGCCGCGGAGCGGCCGCGAGCACACTCGCCCGCAGGGCGGGCAGATACGGGAAGCGCGCCACCAGCTCCGGATCCCGGTACAGCGCGGCCCGCACCGGCGGCAGGGCGCCCTCGCTCAGGACGCGGCGCTGCACCCGCTCGCTCGTGAGGTACGCGATCAGGTCACGAGCGGACTCGGGGTGCCGGGCATGGCTGCTCACGGCCAGATTGGAACCGCCCAGCACGCTCGTGCCCGCCCTCCCCGGGCCCGGCAGCGGCACCGCGCCGAACTTCCCCGCGACCTTGGACTGGGCGCCCGAGGCGCCGGCGTACGCGTACGGCCAGTTGCGCAGGAAGAGCAGACGGCCGTCCTGGAACGCCTGCCGGGACTCCTCCTCCTTGTACGTCAGGGCTTCCCTCGGGATCCAGCCGTCCCGCACACCGCGGCTGAGGAACCCCAGCCCCTCGCGGGCCGCCGCCGAGTCGACCGTGACCCGCTCGCCCTCGTCACCGAGGATCGTCCCGCCCGCCGAGTACACCGCCTCCGCGGCGTTGACCGTCAGCCCCTCGTACGGCAGGAACTGGCCCGCGTACCCGCCCAGGCCGTACTCCGGGGCGACGGTGCGGGCCTGCCGCTCCAGCTCCGCCCAGGTCCGCGGCGGGCGCTGCCCCGCGCGGTCGAGCACGTCCTTGCGGTAGAAGAGCATCCCGGCGTTCGTCACGTACGGGACGGCGTACAGCCCTCCGTCGTACGTCGCCGTGTCCACCACCGGCGGCAGGAAGCTCTCCAGCGGGAACCGGCCGGGCTCCAGCGGCGCGATCCATCCTGCCGCGGCGAACTCCGACGTCCACGCCACATCGATGTTGAGCAGGTCGAACCTGCCCTCGCCGGACCTCAGATCCGTGATCATCTGGGCCCGGGTCTCGTCGGCCGAGTCCGGCAGTTCGACCAGGGTGACCTTCTCGGCCGGATGCGCGCGGTTCCAGCCCTCCAGGACCGGGCCGAGATAGCCGGTGAGATCGCCGGCCGTGGCCAGCGTCATCGGGCCGCGTCCGCCGCGGGACTCCGCGCCCCCGGACGGGGCACCGGCAGCGATGTAACCCGTCAGTACGACCGCGAGCGCCAGGAGACCCCTACCCGCGGCACGCATCCACCGCATAGGTTCCTCCCAGAGCACCGCGCCGTACACCTTCGTCCGGCGACAGGGCATGTATACCCGTTAGGCATGGGCGATACTAGAGCCCAGATCACACCGGGAGCACGCCAAGGGAGGACAGCACGGGTGCGCCTTCCCCTTCTCGCCCTCCTGGCCAGGGGCCCTGCCCACGGGTACGAGCTCAAGCAGGACCTTGAGCAACTGCTGGGCGCCGCGTACCCTCCCACCAACGTCGGTCAGATCTACGTCACACTCGGCCGACTGGAGAAGTCAGGGCTGATCGAGGGCGAGGAGATCGCCCAGGAGAGCCGCCCGAACAAGAAGATCTACCGCCTCACCGACGCCGGGCAGGAAGCACTGAGCGCCTGGTTCGACGAGACGGCGGACGAACCGAGGGTCCGGGACGAGTTCTTCATGAAGCTCGCCCTGGCCCCGCGTACCGGTCTCGCCGACCAGATCGCCCTCATCAACAAGCAGCGACGCGAGTACCTCACCACCATGCGCAACCTTTCCAAGCTGGCCGCCACCGAGAACCGGGACAACCGCATCGCCCATCTGCTCATCGAGGGCGCCATGCTGCACCTCCAGGCCGACCTCGACTGGCTGGAGCGCTGCCAGGAGGAACTGGAGGAGCTGCAATGACGGACTCCGCCATACCCGTGCCGCTCGTGCACGCCGAAGGGCTCGTCAAGACCCACCACGGTGAGGGCGCACCCGCACACGCCGTGCGCAGCGTCGACCTGACCGTGCGGCGCGGCGAGTTCGTGGCCGTCACCGGGCCCTCGGGCGCCGGCAAGTCCACCCTGCTCCATCTGCTCGGCGGCCTCCAGCGTCCCGACAGCGGCTCGCTCCGGCTCGACGGCGAGAGCACGGACGACTGGACCGAGGCGCGCTGGGCGGTGGAGCGGCGCCGCCGCATCGGCATCGTCTTCCAGTTCTTCAACCTCGTCTCCAACCTCACCGTCGCCGACAACGTGGAACTGCCCGCCCTCCTGGCCGGCACCTCGGCCAAGCGGGCCCGCGCCGAACGCGAGAAGCTCCTCGCCGAGCTGGGCCTCGACAGCAAGGCCCGCAGCATGCCCGGCGAGCTCTCCGGCGGCGAGCAGCAGCGCGTCGCCCTCGCCCGCGCCCTGGTCAACCAGCCGCGGCTGCTCCTCGCCGACGAACCGGCCGGAAGCCTCGACAGCAAGGGCACCCGCGAGGTGATGCGCCAGCTCGCCAGGCTCCACCAGCGCGGCCAGACCATCGTGCTCGTCACCCACGACGCACGGCTCGCCAGCGCCGCGGACCGGGTGATCAGCTTCTTCGACGGCCGGATAGCCGACGACGCCGAACTGGGCGGCACACCGCCGCGCGGCACCGGCCTCGCCGGCGTACTGGAACTCAAGGACTGACCGTGCGGGCCACGCTGCGCTGGGCGCACGCCGATCTGCGCACCCACCGGGGCGAGGCGCTGTTCATGGTCGCCGCCACCGCCGGGATCGTCGCCTCGCTGCTGTTGGCCACCGCGCTCTTCGGCTACGCCGCCAACCCCTGGCAACGGGTCTTCACCCAGTCGCACGGGGCGCACGTGTGGATCCACACCGGCTCCGCCGCCGACCCCCGTTCCCTCGCCGCCCTCGACGGTGTCGAGCAGCTCGCCGGCCCCTACCGCACCGCGGTCGGCACCGTCACCTCCCGCGGCGCCCGCGCCGACGTGGAACTGCGCGCCGCCGGGGCCGAGCCCCCGGCGGCCGGCCGGCCCCTGTTGACCTCAGGCCGCTGGCTCGACGACGCCGACCCCGAGGGCGTCGTCCTGGAATCCGGCCTCGCCCAAGCCCTGTGGGCCGAACCGGGCGACCGGCTGACCCTGCCGGCCGGCCGCACCCTGACCGTCCTCGGTGTCGCCGACAGCGCGGAGCCCCGCTACAGGCCGGGGGAACGGCCCGGCACCGTCTGGGCCCTGCCGCGGGCGGTGCCGGACGAACGCGGCGGCGGCCACGTCGTCGGACTGCGCCTCACCGACCCGGAGGACACCGACTACGCCGTCCAGCGCGCCGTCACCGCCCTCGGGGCCGGCGCCGTCACCGACGTCTCCACCTGGCAGCAGGCCCGCGCCGAGGCGCAGGGCGACACCAGGCTGCTCGGTCAGGTGCTCGGGCTCTTCGGACTCGGGGCGCTGATCGCCGCCGCCCTCGCGGTGTTCGGCGCCATCAGCACCCGGGTCCGCGGCCACCTGCGGGACATCTCCGTCCTCAAGGCCATCGGCTTCACACCCGGCCAGGTCGTCCGCGCCTTCCTCGGCCAGCACCTCGCCTTCGCCGTGCTCGGCGCGACCCTCGCCACGGCGGCCGTCCAGGTGCTCGGCGACCGCCTGCCCGGCCGCCTCGGCGAAGCCGTCGGCGTCTGGCAGGGGCTCCAGGGCCACACGGTGGCCCTGCTCGCGGTGCCTGCCGCGGTGGTGCTGTTCATCGGGGCGGCCACCTGCCTCGCCGCGTGGCGGGCCGGACGCGTGGAGCCCGTCCCCGTCGTCCCCGCCGTGGCCACGGGCTGGGGGTCCCCCCGGGCGACGACCGGGGCCGGACTCTCCCGGGCCGCCCGGAGCGCGCTCGGAATGCGCGTGCCGGCGAGTCTGGTCCTCGGCTGGCACCGGGCCTTCGGCCGTGGCCGCCGCGCCCCGGCCACCATCGTCCGCCTCGCCCTGCCGCTGCTGCTGGTCACGGTCGCGGTCGGCGCCTGGAGCACGATCCAACGCTTCGACACCCACCCCGAGGATCTCGGCCACGCCGCGGCGCTCACCGCCCGCCCCGACGCGACCCTCACCGACCGCGAGGCCGCCGCGCTCCTCGATGCCAACGACCAGGTCACCGCAGCCCACCCCGGCCTGGAGGTCGCCGCCCTGGTCCCCGGGCAGACGGGCACCATCGCGCTGCGCGGCCTCGGCACCCGCGACGAGCCCTATCCGTACTCGATCGCCGAGGGCCGCCCCGCCCACGGCCCCGACGAGGCCGTCGCCGGCCAGGGCCTGCTCGACCTGCTCGACGTGCGCGTCGGCGACTGGGTCCGTGTCACGGTCGGCGGCCACCCACAGGTCCTGCACCTCGTCGGACGGAGCATCGAACCGGAGAACGGCGGCCGGGTCATCTCCACCTCGCTGGACACCCTGCGCGAGAACGACCCCGCCCTGCGCCCCACCCTGTACCAGCTCCGCCTCGAACAAGGCGCCGACCCACGCTCCGTACGCGCCGAACTCGCCGCCACCTCCGGGGGCCACCTCGACATCCACGAGGTCACCACCCCCGCCGACCGGCTCTCCGCCCTGCGCGGTGTCGTCGTCGGCCTGATCGCCGTCTTCGCCCTGATCGGCCTGACCGAACTCTCCACGGCGATCGGCGGCGGCATCCGCGACGGCGAGCGCGACCTGCTGGCCCTCAAGGCCATCGGCCTCTCGCCACGTCAGATCACCGCGGTCACCGTGACGGCCATCGGCTGCACCGCACTCGCCGCCGCGCTCGCCGCGACGGCTCTCGGAATACCCCTCGCCCACTGGCTGATCGACCGCGAGGCACACACCACCGGCATCGGCTCGGGCATCGCCCACACCCCGCCGGTCCGGTACTTCGTGGCGATGTGCGCGACCGCCGTTCTCGGCGCGGTCGCCCTGGCGGCCGTACCGGCGGCCCGCGCGGCCCGCCGCCGTCTCGCGGACACCCTGAGCGCCGCCGGCTGACGTCCGCGGTCACCGGTCGTCGGGGTGCCGGGTCGCCCCGACCGGAGCCCACCGGCGGTCGACCTTGCTTCGCACGGTCTCGCGGAGCATCGGCGTACCTCGCACCGGCGCACCTCGCACCGGCACACGTCGCACCGGCGCACCTCGCACCGGCACACCTCGCACCGGCGCAGGTCGCACCGGCGCACCTCGCACCGGCGCAGGTCGCATCGGCACACGTCGCACCGGCTCGTGGACGCACACTGGCCGGAGCCATGGCCGGAGCCACGGCCGGCGTCCTCGTCACCGGCCTCGCCGCGACGCCCGCACACGCCGAGACGGCGACGGTGGCCGAGGGGTCGTGGCCGCGGTTCACCGGGCGACGGGCCAACGCCTTCGATCACATAACGCCCCTGTGGACGTTCCGTGGACCGTCACCAGGCAGGTGCCGGTGTACGTCTCGCTGAGGATCTTGCGACGGCCGTGTAGCACTCGAGGATGACCCGGTGCCAGCACCGGGACGGACATTGCGGCGAACGGGGAACCCGCGCCCGTGATCGACGTCTTGCTCCTCGCGTCGGCTTGATCGGCGAGTCGACATGAGGAGGTTCTGATGGCAGGTCAGGTACGTGAGGCCGGACGGGCGAAGGCGTCGGCGCCGGAGTATCAGGGGGTTCTCGGGTCTCTGTCGGTGAACTCCTCCCTGCCCGAGGTGCTCGCCCGGGGCGTCGAGGAGCTACGGGCCGCGGAACAGGCCGGGGACGTGCGCGAGGCGGCGCGGTGCGGACTGGCCGTGGCAGAGGCGTGCCGTCGCCTCGGGCGGATCGAGGAGGCCGACCGGGCGTGGAAGGCGAGCTTCCGAGCGGCGCGTTCGGCCGGTCACGAAGGGGCGATGGCCTGGGCGCTGTGGAGCGGCGGGACGCTGGCCCGGCAGCGCGGCGCGCTCAGGCTTGCGTACCGGCTGCTGAGGCTGGCGGCCGAGGCGGGTGAGCGGGGCGGGGATGTCGTCGTGCGGGGCTACTCGCTGGCGGGGCTCGCCGAGACCGGCCGAATACAGGGCGACTACGCGGCCGTGGGCAGGCTCCACGAGCAGCTTCTCGCCGAGGCCCGCCGCCGAGGCGAGGCCCGGCACACGGTGTGGGCGCTGGAGGGCATCGCGCAGATGCACCGGAACACCGGCTCCTACGACGAGGCCCTGGCCCTGTTCGAGGAGGCGGCCGAGACGGCGTCGCGCGCCGAGGACCGGCGCGGGTGGGCCTGGGCACTGCGGGGCATCGCCGACGTGGTGTCCGTGCGGGACGGGGACGTGGAGCGCGCGCTGTCACTGCTGTCGCAGGCTGAGGAGGCGTGCCGCGAGATGCGGCTCTCCAGCGCACTCGCGTACAACCACAAGATGCGCGGCAACGTGCTGTACCGGGCGGGCCGGTACGAGGAGGCCCGTGAGCTGTACGCGCGGGCACTGGAGGAGTTCCGCGAGATGGAGGAGCCGCGCGGGACGGCACTGTCGAGGCTGGGGCTCGTCAAGGCCGGCGCCCGGCTGGGCCGCGACGCCGCGAGCACCGCCGCGGAACTGGCCGAGGTGCGCTCGACGCTCGACCGCATCGGGCTGCGCCACGCGCGGGACATGGTGGACAAGGCCGCCTCCGAGCTGGGGGTGGCGCCGCTGCCGGATCACGCAGGCGGAGACGGACCGCGCGCGGCCGGGCCCGTACTGCCGCCCGTCGGGGCGGAGGCCCTGAGGACGGCGGTCGTGGAGGGGCTGCGGTGAGCGCCCTCCCGATGTCGTCCTCGCCGGTCCGCCTTCCGATCTGCTCGCCGACCGACGTCCTGGAGCGTTGCCGTGAACTGGTCCGGCCCGCCCTGGTGGAGGCGGTGGGCCGGTTGCATCCCTGGACCGGTGAGATGGCGGCGTACGCGCTGGGCTGGGCCGACACGGCCGGGAACCCGGACCCCGGCGGATCCGAGGGCAAGGGAGTGCGTCAGGCGCTCGCCGTGCTCGGAGCAGAGGCCGTCGGGGCGGACGGCTCCGACGGTGTTCCCGGCGCCGTGGCCGTCGAACTCGTGCACACCTTCTCACTGCTCCACGACGACATCATGGACGCCGACGCCCTGCGCCGGCAGCGCCCGGCGGTGTGGAAGGCGTACGGGACGGGCCCGGCCGTGCTGGCCGGCGACGCGCTCTTCGCCCAGGCCGTGGCGAGCCTGGCCGAGCCACAGGGCCGGCACACGGCGGCCGCGGTCCGGTGCCTCGCCCGGACCCTGAACGCGCTGGTGTCGGGGCAGGCCGACGACCTGCGTTTCGAGCACCGACCCTGGCACGGACCCGACGCGGTCGGGCCGGACCGGTACCGGGTGATGGCCGAGCAGAAGACGGGCGCCCTGCTGGGCTGCGCGATCGCGCTCGGCGCGGTCCTCGGCGGCGCACCCGACAGGGCCGTGACCGCGCTCGAACGAGCCGGGCGCCACCTCGGTCTCGCCTTCCAGGCGGTGGACGACATCCTCGGCATCTGGGGCGATCCGACGGTGACGGGCAAGCCCGTTCACGCAGACCTGCGCAGGGGCAAGAAGACGTATCCGGTCCTCACGGCGCTGGCGGGCGAGGGCAGGGCCGCGCACGAACTCGGGATGCTTCTCGACTCCGGCCGACGGGTCGACGGCGAGACGGCCGAGCACGTCGCGGCGCTGGTGGAGGAGGCGGGCGGACGGACCGCGACCCGCGAGGAAGCGCGCCGACACCTGGACATCGCGCGCCGCGCGCTGAGAGAGACGCCGCTGACGCGCACCGCCGCTCATCAACTGGACGCGCTGTTCACCTACCTGCTCGACCGCACCTGGTGATCGCGGGGCGTCGCAGGCGGGAGGGTCGTCGCCCCGCGCACCTTGTGGGTGCTGTGCGGGCGACGGGATGGGCGTCAGGTCGACGCCGCTACGACACGTTCCGGGCCTGCTGGGCGATCTGCTCAAGGACGAGCTTCGGGTCGGCGGACGGTGCGACGGCCTTGCCGATGTTGCGCTTGATGGTGTTGCTGACCTGCAGCCAGGACGGTTCGTTGACCGGGTAGAGCTCGGCCGTGCGCAGGGCGGTCAGGAACTGCTCGGCGCTGGGGTCCGCCGCCGCGTACCGGGACGCCTGGGTGGCGGACACCGTCGACGGCAACAGGTGGTAGCGCGCGGCGAACTCGCTGAGGTTCTTGTCCTCGTAGACGAAGTCCAGGAAAGAGCCGACCAGTTCGCGATTGCCGTCGCGCTTGAAGGCCATCATCCAGTCGGCGACGCCCGCCGTCGGCGGGGTCTTCTCCTCGCTGAGCGTGTCCGACACGGGCATGCGCAGCGTGCCGACCTTCATGCCCTTCGCCCTCGCCTTGTGGAGGAGCGAGGGGTAGCCGTTGACCATGCCGACGTCGCCGCGCAGGAAGGCGGCGAAGGCGTCCTGCCGGTTGAGCTCGGCCGGCGGGACCGGACCGGTCAGAGCAGGCGTGACCAGGTTGTCCCTGATCCAGCTGAACGTCTGCGTGTTCTGCTGGGACGCGATGCTGTAGCTGCCGGTGCTGTCGGTGTAGCCGCCGCCGTTGCTCAGTTCCCAGATCAGGGCTTCGGCGTGCGCCTCCTCGGGGCCGAGCGGCAGGGCGTACGGGTACAGCACGCCCTCCTTCTTCAGCGCCTCGGCCGCCTCCTTCAGGTCCGACCAGGTCTTCGGTGGCTTGGCTCCGGCCTCGTCGAAGAGCTCCTGGTTGTAGAAGAGCAGCCGGCTGCTCGCCACGAAGGGCAGGCCGTAGAGGGTGTTGTCGACCGAGCCCGCCTCCGCGAGGGGCGGCAGGAAGTTCGACTCCGTCTTGATCGACATCACCTCGCCGGCGGCGTAGAGACGGCCCTGCGCGGCGAAGTCGGAGTACGCGCCCATCAGAGCCACGTCGGGGGCGTCGTCCTCCTCGACCATGCGGGTGACCACACGGTCGACGTCGGCCCACGGGCAGAGTGTGACCTCGACCCTCTTGTCGGGGTGGGCCGCGGTGAAGGCGGCGGTCAGCTTGTCCCAGTACGCCTTGGAGCTGGTCGCCGGGCTGTCGCCGTACTCGGGGGCCACCAGGCGGAGCGTCGTCCCGCTGTCACCGGACGAGCTGCAGGCGGTGACGAGGGATCCCAGTAGCCCGAAGGCCGCCACGGAGGCGGTCATGCCGAAGAGTCTTCGTCGCACGGATCTTTCCTCTTGATCTTTTTGGACAGTGCGTCCGGAATTCTCTCCTGCTCAGGGGCGTATTCGGCCTTCTGGAGACCAGTTGTGGTGATAGCTCCAACGGGGAGGATTCCGAATGGTGTCTTCCGATATGCCGCACGTGAATACGACGCGCGTAGAACCATCCGCGATGTCCGGAGCGACCGCGGTTCGGGATGTACGACGGAACCAACGGTTGCCGGTCGGCAGTCTGCTCGGGCATGACCTTCCAGCGGATCGCCCACGGGTGTGCCCAGTTCTGGCGCTTCGGGCTCGACCAGGTGCGCGCCGTCGCCTTCGCCGTCACCCTCGTCGGGGGTATCGGCGCCTCGCGGCTGCTACCCGGCGATCTGCCGGTCGCGCGCTACGACCTGCTCCTGATCTACGGCGTCGCCCTGACGGTCCTCGCCCGGAAGGTCGGCTGGGACGGCCCCCGGGACACCGCCGTGATCCTGGGCTGCCACGCCGTGGGGCTGCTCTTCGAACTCGTCAAAGTGCGCATGGGCTCGTGGAGCTACCCGGAGGACGCCCTGTCCAAGGTCGCGGGAGTTCCTCTCTACGGCGGATTCCTCTACAGCGCCGTGGGCAGTTACTGCTGTCGCGCGTGGAAGATCATGGATCTGTCGCTCTCCCGGTACCGGCCGCGCCTGATGGCCGCCCTCGCTGCCGCTGTCTACCTCAACTTCTTCACCCACCACTGGCTGCCGGACGCACGGCTGGTCCTGGCCCTGCTGCTGCTCGCCGCGACGGCCGGCACCTGGGTCCACTTCACGGTGGGTACCTCCCGTCAGCGAATGCCGTTGTCCCTGGCCTTCGCGCTGATCGGGTTCTTCCTCTGGGTCGCGGAGAACGCGGCCACCTACGTCGGTGCCTGGAGCTACCCCCACCAACTCGACGGCTGGCAACCCGTACCGCTCACCAAGTTCGGAGCCTGGGCCCTCTTGATCAGCGTCACCTTCGTCCTCGTCGCGCGTACCCGGGGCGGCTCGGCGGGGACGACGACGAGGTTTGCGTGACACCACATCGGTGAGCAGTCGAAGGGACGGTCCGTCTCGACCGCGAAGGACC
Source organism: Streptomyces sp. NPDC057271 (assembly GCF_042668715.1). NCBI lineage: Bacteria > Bacillati > Actinomycetota > Actinomycetes > Kitasatosporales > Streptomycetaceae > Streptomyces > Streptomyces sp. NPDC057271. Next base: position 15,594 of record NZ_JBHUYJ010000088.1, on the reverse strand, counting down.
ACGGCCAGAGGAAGGTGAGCAGCATGAGCACTCCGGACGATCCCGATCGGACGGAGGAGCCGCTTCCCCGCGACCCGCAGAACCAGCAGTCGGCGGAGGGGGAGGACTCCCTGGCGATACCGGTACCGGACTGGCCCGACAGCGAGCTGCCCCACACCGACGTGGCGGGCACCGCACGGCGGGACGGCGTCGAGGACGACGACACCGGCCAGGAGGGGGAGGAGGGTTCCGCCATGGACGAACCCGTGGACTGACACCCCGGCGGCGCGACGGTACGGCCGACGCCCGGTGTTCAGTCCACGTCGGCCCGGAGGTGCGACCTCACGATCGGGGAGGCGCCCCGTCCGGCGCGACGGGGCCACCACCGGCGGCGGGGGCGGGGGTGGACGGCACGGCCCAGACGGCGACCGACGAGGAGGTAGCCGAGAAGCGCGCCGGCGGTGTTGAGGAGGACGTCGTCGATGTCGAAGGCGCGTCCCGTGATGAGAGCGCCCTGGACCAGTTCGACGAGCAGCATCGTCCCGACCGCGAGCAGGCACACGCGCAGCGGGCCGCGGGTCCTGCGCGAGAGCAGCGGCAGGAGGATGCCGAACGGCACGCCGAGCGCCACGTTGCCGCCGAGCTGCTTGACCGTGTCCACGAAGCCCGGCTGCTGGAGGTACGCGCGGATCGAACTGCCCGGCGTCAGGTTGCTGTGGGTGAGGGGCACGGATGCGGGAGACGCGTTCAGCGTGAGCCGGGCCAGCACGATCGCGAACGCGACCATCCCCACGAGGGCCACCAGCGCCACCAGCGCCCGGACCACCCGGCCCGGTCCGCGCCGCGTCTCCTCCTCGGGTGGCGTCACCCGGGCATCGTGGCTCTCCGCCGCCGCCTTGCCGACCCGCACGGCTCTCCACGTCTTCATGTCCGTCCCCTCCTCGCAGAGCCTTCTCCGGCTGAACCCGGTTACCCGGGACCCGGTCGGGCAATCCGGGAGGCCGGCCTGCGGACCCCGGGGGAGGGGAGATCGGCCGCACGGGCCACACCAGCCTCAACCGGCTCCATTCGGGCCGCTGTTCGGAATGACCGCGCGCGCGGAGGGCACCAGACTCCTATGCGAGACGACACAGAGACCAGACCCTCGCGCGTACCGTCGCCACGTGGACGTGATCGTGGCGCCCGAAGGTGGCCCGCCGTCGCCGCCGTACTCCTCGCCCTGGCCCTGACCTCTGTCCTGCTGGGGCGGCTCGTCCAACTTCCGGGCCTGGGAGGTCTGTTCGGGACCGAGAGCAAGGACCGCTCGGGACCGGCCGTGCTGAAGTCGATCCAGGACATGAACCGCCACGAAGGCGCTCTCGGCACCTACCAGGTCGTGGTGGACCTGGAGAAGGACGCCCGGTTCCTGCCGGACGCGATCCGCGGCACCCGCACCCTGTACGTGGCGTACGGCAGCGTCGGCTCGTACGTCGACCTCTCCGGTCTTCGCGCCGACGCCGTCACCGTCGACGAGGAACGTACGACCGCCACCCTGCGCCTGCCCCACGCGCGGCTCGGCGGCCCCGCCCTCGACCCCGAGCGGTCCTACACCGTCTCGAAGCAGCGAGGGCTCCTCGACCGGCTGGGCGACCTCTTCTCCGACAACCCCGCCGGCGAGACCGCCGTACACCGTCTCGCCGCCCAGCACATCGCTGAGGCCGCACGGGAGAGCGACCTCACGAGCCGAGCCGAGCGCAACACCGCCGCGATGCTCCAGGGGCTGCTCGGCGCCCTCGGCTTCGAGAAGGTGACCGTCACCTACGCCTGAGGCCCGCGCACGGTGTGCGCGGGCCTCGGGGAACCGGCCGTGAGCGAGCCGGGCGTCAGCGCCTCGCAGTCCGGGCAGCCGGTGCCGCTCGGCAGGACGGGACGGGCGGGGCGATTCCGTCGATCTCGGTCATGTGGGCTCCTCGGCGGCGGTCAGCGGCAGCAGCACCTGGAACCGGGTGTCGCCGGGTCGAAGAGCGCCTCAGGACGCGCCGGCGCCCCCGTGCGCGTCCTCGGGCCGACGGGCGTAGCAGAAGAGGTGCTCCTCCGGTTCCGCGAGGTCACCCTCGGGCCGGAAGCGGGAGATCTCGTGGTGCAGCACCCGCAGGCCGCACTCCTCCCGGAGGCGGCGCAGATACTCGGGCGCGGAGAAGCTGGAGACCTCGACCCCGCGCCCCATCCACTCGATCCGCACGCCCTCCACGTCGGCAGGCACCGTGGCCGACACCAGGTAGCCGCCGGGCGCCAGCCAGCCGGCCATCCTCTCCAGGGCCGCGCCCGCCTCCGCCCGGCTCATCATCAGCAGCGGGAAGAAGGCGCACACGGCGTCGAACGCCCCTTCCGGAGCCTGGTACGTCCGCACGTCCGCCTGCTCGAACGACGCCCCCGGAACCCGCGTCCGCGCCAGTTCCACCATCGTCCCGGAGACATCGATCCCGGTGACCTCGCAGCCCGCACGGACCAGCCGGTCCGCCACCGGCCGGCCCGTACCGCTGCCGACGTCGAGCACCCGTGCGCCCGGCCCGAGTCGCTCCGCCAGCCAGTCGATCGCGGCCGCCTGTTCGGGCAGCCTGCCGAAGGCGTCCTCGTAGGCCGGTCCAAGGCCGTCGAACAGCTCCGCAGCCGACAGAGCCTCCGGCTCTCCCCGCGACTGCCCCGTCTCCGCGTCCCGCACGTGTCCCCGCCTTCCTCCACGCCGCCGTGGCTCTCGGCCCGTCCGATGACACGACCGACCTACCCCACCGACCACGGGGCCACCCATGCCGCGCGGAGGCCCGGGAACGCACGACGGCCGGGACACGAGAACCGTGTCCCGGCCGCCTGCCGACGGGGGCGCGCGCCGTCACGCCCGCCGCGTCACCCGATCTCGACGAGCAGGTCGCCGCCCTCCACCTGCTGGATCCTGGTGATGGCCAGGCGGGACACCCGCCCGCTCCTCGGGGCGGTGATCGACGCCTCCATCTTCATCGCCTCGATGGTGGCCACCGTCGCACCGGCCTCGACCGCGTCGCCCTCGGCGACGGCCAGCGTCACCACACCGGCGAACGGCGCGGCGACATGGCCGGGATCGGACCTGTCGGCCTTCTCGGTCACCGGGAGATCGGCGGCCGCCGCGTTGTCCCGCACCTGGATCGGCCGCAGTTGGCCGTTCAAGGTGGACATGACGGTACGCATACCGCGTTCGTCGGCCTCGCCGACGGCCTCCAGCGCGATGAGCAGCCGCACACCGGGCGCGAAGTCGACGGAGTACTCCTTGCCCGGGCGCAGCCCGTAGAAGAAGTCCTTGCTGTCGAGCACGCTGGTGTCGCCGTACGCCTGCCGGTGCGCCTCGTACGCCTTCGTCGGGCCGGGGAACAGGAGCCGGTTCAGCGTCGCGCGCCGGTCCTCGGCGAGGCCGGTACGGTCCTCCGCGGTCAGCTCCCGCATCGGCTTGGGTCCGGCCCTGCCCTCCAGCGCCTTGCTGCGGAACGGCTCCGGCCAGCCGCCGGGAGGCGTGCCCAGCTCGCCGTGGAGGAAGCCGACGACGGAGTCGGGGATGTCGAAGCGGTTCGGCGCCGCCTCGAAGTCCTCGGGCGCCACCCCGGCGCCCACGAGATGCAGCGCGAGGTCGCCCACCACCTTCGACGAAGGGGTGACCTTCACCAGCCGACCCAGCATCCGGTCCGCGGCGGCGTACGTCGACTCGACGTCCTCGAAACGGTCACCGAGGCCGAGCGCGACCGCCTGCGTACGCAGGTTGGAGAGCTGCCCGCCCGGAATCTCGTGGTGGTACACGCGACCGGTCGGCGAGTCGAGACCCGCCTCGAAGGGGGCGTAGACCTTGCGGACGCTCTCCCAGTACGGCTCCAGGTCGCCGACCGCCTGCAGGTCGAGACCGGTGGGCCGGGCGGAGTGGTCGGTCGCGGCCACGATCGCCGACAGCGACGGCTGGGAGGTCGTGCCGGCCATGGAGGCCACCGCGCCGTCCACCGCGTCCGCCCCGGCCTGGATCGCCGCGAGATACGTGGCGAGCTGGCCGCCCGCTGTGTCATGGGTGTGGAGGTGCACCGGCAGGTCGAACTCCCTGCGCAGCGCGGAGACAAGCGTGGCCGCCGCGGGGGCGCGCAGCAGGCCGGCCATGTCCTTGACCGCCAGCACGTGCGCACCCGCGGCGACGATCTTCTCGGCCAGCCGCAGGTAGTAGTCCAGCGTGTACAGCTTCTCCGCCGGGTCGGAGAGGTCGGAGGTGTAGCAGAGGGCGACCTCGGCCACCGCGGTGCCGGTCTCCCGTACGGCCTCGATGGCGGGGCGCATCTGGTCGACGTCGTTGAGCGCGTCGAAGATCCGGAAGATGTCGATGCCGGTGGCCGCGGCCTCCTGCACGAAGGCGTCGGTCACCTCCGTCGGGTACGGGGTGTACCCCACGGTGTTGCGGCCCCGCAGGAGCATCTGCAGGCAGATGTTCGGCACGGCCTCGCGCAGGGCGGCGAGGCGCTCCCACGGGTCCTCGGCGAGGAAGCGCAGCGCGACGTCGTAGGTGGCGCCGCCCCAGCACTCCAGCGACAGCAGCTCCGGCAGGTTGTGCGCCACGGCGGGGGCGACGGCCAGGAGGTCCTTGGTCCGGACCCGGGTGGCGAGCAGCGACTGGTGGGCGTCGCGGAAGGTGGTGTCGGTGACACCGATGGTCGGCGACTCGCGCAGGCTTCGCGCGAAGCCCTCCGGGCCGAGCGCGAGGAGCTTCTGCCGTGAGCCGGCGGCCGGCTCGCCGGCGCGCAGCGCGGGCAGCTTGGTCGCGGGGGAGATCAGCTCGGGCCGAGGGCCGTGCGGCTTGTTCACGGTGACGTCGGCGAGGTAGGTGAGCAGCTTCGTGCCGCGGTCGGCCGAGTGGCGTGAGGTGAGCAGGTGCGGGCGCTGCTCGATGAAGGCCGTCGTGACGTGTCCCGCCTGGAAGTCCGCGTCGTCGAGCACGGCCTGCAGGAACGGGATGTTCGTGGACACGCCGCGGATACGGAACTCGGCCACCGCGCGCCGGGCCCGGTCGACGGCGGTACGGAAGTCCCGTCCCCGGCAGGTCAGCTTGACCAGCATCGAGTCGAAGTGGGCACTGACCTCCGTACCGGCGTGGGTGGTCCCACCGTCGAGGCGGATGCCGGAGCCTCCCGGAGAGCGGTACGCGCTGATCATGCCGGTGTCCGGGCGGAACCCGTTCGCGGGGTCCTCGGTGGTGATCCGGCACTGCAGCGCGGCACCGCGCAGGACGACGGACTCCTGGGCCAGGCCGAGGTCGTCGAGGGTCTCGCCGGAGGCGATGCGCAACTGCGACTGGACGAGGTCGATGTCGGTGACCTCCTCGGTCACCGTGTGCTCGACCTGGATGCGCGGATTCATCTCGATGAAGACGTGGTTGCCGTCGCGGTCGAGGAGGAACTCCACGGTGCCCGCGTTGCGGTAGCCGATCCGGCGGGCGAACCGCACGGCGTCGTCACAGATGCGCTGCCGCACCACCGGGTCGAGGTTCGGGGCGGGTGCGAGCTCGATCACCTTCTGGTGGCGCCGCTGCACCGAGCAGTCGCGCTCGAACAGATGGATGACGTTGCCCTCGCCGTCGGCGAGGATCTGCACCTCGATGTGGCGCGGGTCGACGACGGCCCTCTCCAGGAAGACGGTCGCGTCGCCGAAGGCGGACTCTGCCTCGCGGGCCGCCGCCTCGATGGACTCGCGCAGCGTCGCCGGGTCCTCGACCCGCCGCATGCCGCGGCCGCCGCCGCCGGCGACGGCCTTGACGAACACAGGGAAGCCGATCCCCTCGGCGGCCGCGACCAGTTCGTCCACGTCGGTGGAGGGCGCCGAGGAACCGAGTACGGGTACGCCCGCCTCCCGGGCTGCGGCCACGGCACGCGCCTTGTTCCCGGTCAGCTCCAGGGTCTGCACGCTCGGGCCGACGAACGTGATGCCCGCCTCCTCGCAGGCGCGCGCCAGATCCGGGTTCTCGGAGAGGAATCCGTAACCCGGGTAGACCGCGTCGGCACCGGCCTTGCGGGCCGCCCGGATGATCTCCTCCACGGAGAGGTAGGCCCGCACCGGATGTCCGGGCTCACCGATCTCGTACGCCTCGTCCGCCTTCAGCCGGTGCAGAGAGTTGCGGTCCTCGTGGGGGAAGACGGCCACCGTGCGCGCACCCAATTCGTAGCCGGCGCGGAACGCGCGAATCGCGATCTCCCCGCGATTGGCCACCAGTACCTTGCGGAACATCCTGATCCCTTCACCCTGCCGGTGATGAGCACAACGGATCGCCGACGCGTCCCCGCGCACGTGGTGCCCTGGGATCGGGACCCGCCCGCGTCGCGTCCGGCCTGATTCGGCAACGCTAAGGGCGCGCGGTGGCCTTCTGAAGATCCCACGACAGTGACATGGATCATCGGCATGCCGCTCTCCCCGAGGGGTAAGGAGGACCCGCCCGGCGCACGTGGGGCGGCCTCGCCTCGGCAGAATCCTTTTCCCGTGATGTAGTGCATTCGGGTGATATCTGCCTGTGCTCGCATTCCCGGTGCCTATGATCAACTGTTGTGACAGAGAGTCAGTACGCCCGGTCCGGTCAGGACTCGGCCGATGTGGTCATCCTCGGGGCCGGCCCTGCCGGCCTGGTGCTGGGGAACCTCTTACTTCGCCGTGGTATCGACTGTGCCGTGCTCGAACGTGCCGGTCGTGATCACGTCGAGAACCGGGCACGGGCGGGCTTCCTCGCCGCGAACACCGTGCGGATCCTGGAACGCAACGGCCTGGACGGGGGACTGCGCCGACGCGGACAGGAGCACAGCGTCTGTGAGTTCCGTACCGAGGACGGCCGGTTCCGCCTGGACTACCGGGGGCTCGGCCGGGGTGAGCCGCACACCGTCTACCCGCAGCACGAGCTGGTCACCGATCTGCTGGTCCGGTTCACCGACACCGGGGGACGGATCCGTTTCGAGACCGAGGCGGTCGCGGTGTCCGACGCGGACGGCCCTGCGCCCACGGTGACCGTACGGGAGGAGGACGGGCGCCCCGGACGGTGGCGGGCACGGTACGTCGCCGCCTGCGACGGGCGCCACGGGGCGGGGCGGCGCTCGCTTCCTCCCGGCGCGGTCCAGCGCCACCACCGAGACCACGGGGTGTCCTGGCTGGGCCTGCTCGCCGAGGCACCGCCGAGCCTGGACGCCGTGGGCTACGCGATCCACCCGCGCGGCTTCGCCGGGCACATGGCCCGCTCCACCGAGATCACCCGCTACTACCTGCAGTGCGACCGCGGGACCCGGGCGGACGCCTGGAGCCAGGACCGCGTCTGGGACGAGCTCGAACTGCGTATGCGCGCCACCGAGTACGGACCCCTGCTGCGCGGCCGGGTCGTCCAGCGCGCCGTCGTCGACCTCGAGTCCGACGTGCTCGAACCGCTGCGCCACGGCTCGCTGTTCCTGGTGGGCGACGCCGCCGCTCTCATCAGCCCGTCCGCCGCGAAGGGCGCGAACCTCGCGGTGCTGGAGGCGGAGATCCTGGCCCGGGCTCTGACCGACGACCTCGCCCACGGCGACCCGGAGCCGCTCGCCTCCTACTCGGCGCGGTGCCTCGCCCACATCTGGCGGGCACAGGAGTTCTCGCACTGGATGATCCGCCTCCTGCACGGCGGCGCCCAGGAATCCGACGGCCCCTCCCTCTTCCGGGAGCGTCTGCGCCAGTCCCGGATCGACTCGCTGCGCACCTCGCGCACCCAGCAGGACTGGTTCGCCGAGAACTACGTCGGCATCTGACCGACCCCTTCTTCTCTCTCTTCGTCCCGTTCCGGGCCGGGCCCTGGGCCGACCGTGCGCGTGCACGGCGTGCTCCGGTGGCCGGCCCGGGCTTCCTCCTTCACACACGGACAGGGAATGCATCCCGAACATCCCTTCACCATGCCCGCGATCCCGACGCCCGCGCCGCCGGCACCCGCGATCCCGACGTCCGCGCCGCCGGCACCCGCGATCCCGGCACCCGCGCCGCCGGCGCACGCCGGAGACGACGGGGAGCGGCTGAGCGCGACAGCCGGATTCGTCCGCGAGCAGGACACGTCCGTCCTGCTGTCACGCGTGCTGCCCGGCCTCGACGGCCCCGAACTGCGCGCGCTGACGGACCGGTGTCGGTTCGCGCACGCGGCCGTGCTCGTGTTCCCGCCCGACGAGCACGCGCTGCGCGCGGACCTCGCGGCGTGCGGGCTGCCCGCCGACACGCAGACGCAGCCCAGTGTCGTCGTGCGCGAGCGCCTGGCCGCACGCCATCGCCGCGATCCGGCGGATCTTGACGTAAGGATTCTCCGTCCGGTGGTCCGCGGTCCCGCCGAAGAACCACGCGCGGTCGAGGTGTTCGCGCTGACCGTGCCGCCGGGGTCCGGCCTGTCCGTGATCGCCGCCGAGGAGCGCCGCCTGGAACTCGAGGCGCACCTCGCGTTCGACGTCGCGCGGCCGGAACCGCTGGTGCTGCGCGGGCTGTTGGCGAGCTTCGGGCGGCACGGTGCGGCTGCCGACGGAGGTGGCTACAACCCGCACGAGGACGGCACCGTGTTCTACTTCACGGCCCCCGCCGACACGAAGACCGCCTACCGGCGCGTCGAGCTGTACGCGAGCGGAGACCACCGTGACGTTCTGGCCGAGCACCTCGCCCGGCCCCTCACCGCTGCGGGGCACACGCGCGGGCTGGGCGAACCGCAGCCGGCGGAAAGGCTCCTGTGGCTGCTGACGGGTGCCTGGACCACCCAGGCGCTGGCTGCGTGCGCGCGGCTGGGGCTGCCGGAGGCCATGAACCGCCATACCGGGGTCGACGGTTCGCAGCTGGCCCGGGCCGTCGGGGCCCACCCGCAGAGCGTGATGACCCTGCTGCGGTACCTCGCCATGCTGGGCGTGGTCGCCGAAGGCCCCGACGGATACCGCCTCACAGATGTCGGCGCGCTCCTGGACCCGGAGGCCCCGGGCTCGATGCGGCCTCTGGCCCTGATGTACGGCGGTCCCTTCTACCAGTCCTTCGCCCACCTGACCCACACCGTACGCAGCGGAGAGCCGGGCTTCGAGTACCTCTACGGCGAGAACCACTTCGACCACTTCGCCCGCGACCCCGAACTCGCCGCCCTCTTCGACCGGTCGATGGCGTCGAGCGCGGCCATGTTCGATCCTCTCCCCTCGCACCCGGTCCTCACCGCCGCCACCGTCTCCGGCCGCCCTCGCACCGTGGTCGACGTCGCGGGCGGCACCGGAGAGCTGCTCGGCCGCATCCTGACCGCCCACCCGACCCTGCGGGGCGTACTCCTCGAACGGCCTCAGGTCCTCGCGGCGGCGCGCACGTACCTGGACGCCACCGGTGTCGGCGGGCGGTGCGACTACCGGGCGGGCGACTTCGCGGACGTACCTCCGGGCGGCGACGTCTACATCCTCTCCCGTGTCCTGCACGACTGGGACGACGACCGGTGCCGGAGCATCCTGGGTCACTGCGCCGAGGCGATGCCCCGGCAGGCGGACCTCCTCGTCGTCGAACGACTTCTGCCCGCCGGCGCCGATCCCTCGCTCGCCACGGCGTGGGACCTCCACATGATGTGCAACACCGGAGGCCGCGAGCGCACGGCCGACCACTACGGCCGGCTGCTCGAAGAGCACGGCCTCGAACTCGTGGGCCACACCCCCCTCGCGCTGGGCGCCCACGTCCTCCACGCCCGCAGGCCCTGACACGTCGCCCCGCCTGGAGGGGCACCCCTCCAGCAGGCGGCCCCGGCCGGGAGACCGGCCGGGGCCCGGACGGACAACGCGCCCTCCCGGAGACCGAGTCGGGGAGAGCGCGTGTGAAGCGACGGCCGGTTCGGCCGTGCCACACGTTCTGGCGGCCCCGGCCGGGGGCATAGTGGTGGAGTGATCACCAAAAGTGACGAGGCCGGTAGCGACCGCGACGCCGGCAGCGGCCCCGACGGCGTCGGCGGCGAGGAGGCACAGGTCATCGTGGTGGGTGCGGGACCGGCGGGTTCCGCCGCCGCGGCGCACCTCGCGCGAGCCGGTGTGGACGTGCTGCTCCTGGAGAAGAGCGGCTTCCCCCGGGAGAAGGTCTGCGGCGACGGGCTGACACCCCGCGCCGTCCACCAGCTGGTACGGATGGGCATCGACATCGACGCACCGGGCTGGATGCGCAACAAGGGAATGCGCTGGGTCTGCGGCGGCCTCGAAGCCGAGCTGGACTGGCCGCGCCTGGGCGCGCTCCCCCCGACTTCGGACTCACCCGCAGCCGACACGACTTCGACGACCTGCTCGCCTCTCACGCGAGCTCCACCGGCGCGCGCCTGCGCACCCGCGTGAAGGTGACGGGACCTCTGACCGACCGGGCAGGACGCGTTATCGGCGTCTCCGCCACTCGCGGAGCCGGCCAGGAACCGGTCCGCTATCGCGCCCCTCTGGTGGTCGCGGCCGACGGAGCCTCGGCACGCACGGCTCTCGGCCTGGGGTTCGAACGGGACAACAGGAGACCCGTCGCGGCGGCTGCCCGCCGGTACTAGCGCAGCGAGGCCCGGACGCACGACCCCTACCTGGAGCTCTGGGCCGATCTGCGCTGTCCTCGTACCGGACGGGATCTGCCCGGATACGGATGGGTGTTCCCCCTGGGAGACGGGCGCGTCAACGTGGGCCTCGGCGCGCTGCCGCAGCAACGGCGGCGCAGACCGGTCGACCTGCGGGCCGCGCTGGAGCACTGGCTGCCCCGACTGCCCGAGGACTGGGGGGTGTGCGAAGAGAACGCCGACTCCCCCTTGCGCAGCGCGCCGCTGCCCATGGGACTGAACCGACGTCCGCAGTACGGGCGTGGCGTGCTGCTCGTGGGCGACAGCGCCGGCATGGTCAGTCCCTGGAGCGGCGAGGGCATCGCCCAGGCGATGGAGGCCGCCGAGGTGGCGGCGGACATCATCGCCCTGGCGCTGGCCCGGCCGGCCGGGCCACGCCGGGAACACGCGCTGCACCAGCACCCGGTCGAGATCCAGCGCCGTTGGGCGCGCTACTACCGGCTGGGCAACGTCGTCGGCGATCTGGTCTTCTCCCGTTACGGCTTCCGGCCGGTCCTGCACCCCCGTGTGATGGCCTCGCCCCATCTGCTGCGCGCCCTGGCCCGCCTGCTCACCCACGTGACGGACGAGCCCGCACAGGACACCGTCGACGCCGTCCTCCACGGGCTGCTGCGCCTCGTTCCCACTCCACGACGGTAGACCGCGCTCACGCTCCGGGCGGGGCTGAGGCCGACGGCGACGCGGGAGGCACGAGGCCGCGGAACGGTCACCGCTCCGCTGCTTCCGCGTCGCCTCCGTCGGGATGGGCGCGGAGGTACCCGACGACGGTGTTGCCGACGGCGACGAGGGGTACCGCCACGACGGCACCGCCGATTCCCGCGACGGTGCCGCCCGTGGCGACGGCGAGGACGACGGCCAGCGGATGGACCCGGACGGCGCGGCCGAGGATGAACGGCTGGAGCACGTGTCCCTCGATCTGCTGCACCACGAGGACGACCATCAGTGCCATCAGCGCGGTGAAGACCCCCTCGGTGACGAGAGCCACGACGACCGCGAGCGCCCCGGAGACGACGGCACCGACGAGGGGCACGAAGGACGACAGGAAGATCACCACGCCGATGGGGACGGCCAGCGGTACGCCGAGGAAGTAGATGCCCAGTCCGATGAAGACCGCGTCGATCATGGCAACGATCATGGTGCCGCGCACGTAGGCGGTCAGCGTCCGCCAGGCGCGCGGACCCGCGCCCGCGACGCCGGGGCGAGCTCCGGCGGGGACCAGCTTGAGGGTCCACATCCAGATGCGCTTGCCGTCGTACAGGAGGAAGAGGGTGGCGAACATGGCAAGGAGCAGCCCGGTGATCACCTCCACGAGCACGGACACGCCTTGGAGGCCGGTGGAGGCGAGTTCACCCGTGCTCGTGCCGATGCTGTCGCTCAAGTTGTCGGCGATGTCGTTGATCTGTTGCTCCGTGACGTGGAGCGGGCTGTTGATCAGCCACTGCTTGAGTTCGTCGATGCCTTCCTGAACGCGATCGGAGAGGTCGCCGAGGTTGTCCAGCACCTGCCAGACGACGAACCAGCCGACCAGTCCGAGCAGTACGAACCCGCACGTCGCCGTCAGTGCTGTCGCAGGCCCCCGGGAGAGGCCGCTTCGGTGCAGCCGGGCCACCGTCGGCTGGAGCAGCGCGGTGACCAGGAGCGCCACGACGAAGGCGAGCACGACCAGGCGTACCTCCCCGATGACCCGCATCAGCACCCACAGGGTGGCGGCGAGCACCAGGAACCGCCAGCCGGCCTCCGCGGCCACCCGCACCGGCCACGGCACGGACGCGGCCGGCCCACGCGCCGGGGGATCGCCCTCGCGTCGCCCTTCCGGGGGAAGCGAGTCCTCCCACGCCTGATGGTCCTCCGCGTCCCGTTGGGCCTGGAGCCGCACCCGACGCTCGCGGAGCGCCGCGGCACCCTCCTTCACACGCCCGGGCCACCGGCGCAGGCGGGACAGTCGAGGTCGGTCCACCGAGGAGACCCTCCAAGTCGCTTCCCATGTCTGACGGGGCTCCCCCCAGGCTGGCGCGTGTGCCGCTCTCCGGCACCCCGGAGGAACGGACCTGGCGGCGTCCCGGGCCCGCGACGAAGCAGGGAAACCGCCGCCGGGAACCCATACGGCCGCCGGATGGGGGTAGGCGCCGTTCGTGGCTGACGGGACATCTGCCCCGCCGCCCGTGGGCGCCGCCGGACTCAGCGCGAGTCCGGCCCTTCCAGAGACTGAGGTAAGCCATGATCCTTGTCGGAGTCATCCTGCTCATCATCGGACTCGTCGCCGGTATATCCATTCTGTGGACCATCGGGATGATCCTGGTCATCGTCGGCGCCGTCCTGTGGATCCTCGGAGCCGTGGGACACGAGGTAGGAGGCCGACGCCACTACTGGTAGCACCACGCGGCATCCACGCGTGCGAACCGAGCAAGGGAGTGTCCCATGGACGGGATCGTCCTGCTCCGGGCGGACCACAAGACGGTGGAGCGACTGTTCAAGGAGTACGAGAAGGCGGGCGACACCGAACACCGTCGCAAGCGCGAGATCTCCGACGAGGTCGTCCGCGAACTGACGACCCATGCGCGGATCGAGGAACGCGTCCTCTACCCGGCGGCGCGCGAAGCCGCACCCGACGCCAAGGACCACGTCCTGGAGAGCGTCGAGCTCGGCGAGAAGATGGAGGCGGCGAAGAAGGAGGCCCCCTCCGATCCTCTCGCGGTGCCGAGCGCGTAAGGAGGAGACAGGTCATGCGCGCACTGACGTGGCAGGGGACGAGGGACGTCCGGGTGGAGTCGGTGGCCGATCCCGCGATCAAGGATCCCTCGGATGTCGTCGTCAAAGTGACCTCGACCGGTATCTGCGGCTCCGACCTGCACCTGTACAACCTGCTGGGCGCCTACCTGGAACCCGGCGACATCCTCGGGCACGAGGCGATGGGCCTGGTCGAGGCGGTCGGACCGGAGGTGTCCACGCTCAAGACCGGGGACCGGGTCGTCGTCCCGTTCAACGTGTCCTGCGGGCACTGTTTCATGTGCGACCAGGGTCTTCACTCCCAGTGCGAGACGACCCAGGTACGTGAGTACGACAAGGGCGCGTCGCTCTTCGGCTACACGAAGCTGTACGGCCAAGTCCCCGGCGGCCAGGCCGAGTACCTGCGCGTGCCCTACGGGGACACCCTGCCCGTCAAGGTGCCGAAAGGCCCGCCCGACGAGCGGTTCGTCTACCTCTCCGACGTACTGCCGACAGCCTGGCAGGCCGTCGAGTACGCCGACATCCCCCCTGGCGGCTCCCTCGCGGTGCTCGGGCTGGGGCCGATCGGCCTGATGGCCGCGCGCATCGCCCTGCACCGCGGTGCCCGGCTCGTCATCGGCGTCGATCTCGTCCCCGCCCGTCTGCAGCGGGCGAGAGAGGCCGGCGTGCGCACGCTCGACCTCACCGGGCACGGAAAGCGGCTCGCCACCGAGGTGCGGAACCTGACGGACGGCCGGGGGGCGGACTCGGTCATCGACGCGGTGGGCATGGAAGCCCACGGAGCGCCCCTGGCCGCGGCCGCACAACGGGTCACGGCGTTGCTGCCGGACGTCCTGGCCCGTCCCCTCATGGAACATGCCGGCGTCGACCGCCTGCCCGCTCTGCACACGGCGATCGACCTGGTGCGGCGCGGCGGCACGGTGTCCGTCTCCGGCGTCTACGGAGGGGCCGCGGATCCCATGCCCCTGATGACCATGTTCGACAAGCAGATCCAGCTGCGCATGGGGCAGGCGAACGTCCTGGCCTGGGTGGACGAGATTCTGCCCCTGCTCGACGACAGCGATCCGCTGGGAGTGGAAGGCTTCGCCACGCACGTCATGCCCCTGGAGGAGGCGCCGCGCGCCTACGCGATGTTCCAGGCGAAGGAAGACGGCATGATCAAGACCCTTCTCCGCCCCTGAACGGACAGGCGGCCCAGGCGATCCTCGACGGCTGCGCGTCACGGAAGACAGCGGGTTTCAGGGGGGCGATTCCGGCAAGCAGCGCCATATGGTACGCATCGGCTACACCATGATGACCGAGCAGGCAGGGCCCGGGGAGCTGGTGTCCCACGTCGTCGGAGCGGAGCGCGCGGGTTTCGACTTCTCCGTGATCTCCGATCACGCGTTCCCCTGGCTCGGTTCCCAGGGGCACGCGCCGTACGCGTGGAGCGTCCTGGGCGCGGCGGCGCAGGCGACCTCGCGGATCCCGCTCATGACGTTCGTGACGTGTCCGACCTTCCGCTACCACCCGGCGGTGATCGCGCAGAAGGCCGCCACGATGCAGCTCCTCAGCGAGGGCCGCTTCCGGCTCGGCCTCGGTTCCGGCGAGAACCTGAACGAACACATCGTCGGCTCCGGCTGGCCGGCCGCCCACATCCGCCTGGAGATGCTCGACGAGGCCGTCGGCATCATTCGCGAGCTGTTCGGCGGCGGGTACGTCACTCATCACGGCACGCACTTCGACGTCGAGAACGCCAGACTCTGGGATCTTCCCCCCACCCCGCCTCCGATCGGCATCGCCGTGTCCGGAGAGCGGTCCTGTGAGATCGCCGGCCGCCGCGCGGACGTGCTGGTCTCCACCGAGCCGAAGGGCGGGCTGATCCAGGCGTTCGCGACGCACGGCGGCGCCGGCAGACCGTGCGTCGGCCAGCTTCCGGTCTGCTACGACCCCGACCGCGCGTCGGCCGTCGACCGGGCGCACGAGCAGTTCCGATGGGCCCTCGGTGGCTGGGAGGTCAACGCCGAGCTGCCCGGCCCGGCGGGCTTCGCCGGAGCCACCGCGCACACCCGCCCCGAGGACGTCGCCGAGGTCATCCCCTGCGGCGACGACGTGGACGCCTTCGTCGAGGCCGTCCGCCCCTACGTCGAGGCGGGGTTCACCGAGGTGGCCCTCGTCCAGATCGGGGGCGACCATCAGGAACCCTTCCTGGACTGGGCGGAGACGAAGCTGCTGCCCGCGCTGCGGGAGCTGTGAGGAAGCCGGAGGCGCCTGCCCGGCGGGCCGGGACCAGGCGCCCGGTCGGCCGC